>JANPDK010000099.1:0-16544 GCA_031431415.1 Acidobacteriota bacterium
CGCTTCGGCGGACGGGGTGGTTCTTTCCGACTCAAGACTCCAGAATCAAGACTCCAGACTCAACACCGTCAGCGGCATGTTCTTCTTCGGCTGCATCCTCCTCGCCATCGGCTACATCTGGTCGAGCTATTTTCCGCTCAACAAAGCCCTCTGGACAAGCTCGTACGTCCTCGTGACCTCGGGCATCGCCCTGCTCACGCTCGCGGTCTGCTACTGGCTGATCGACATCAAAGGCTGCAAACGGTGGGCCAAACCCTTCGTCATCTTCGGCGTTAACGCCCTCCCGCTCTTTGTCTTCTCCGGCATCATTGCGCGAATGCTCGGTGCCTATCGTGTCACCGGAGCGGACGGCCAGCCGGTCGCGTTACAAAAATGGATCTTCGACAACGTCTACCTGTCGATAGCTCAGCCGGTTGACGCCTCACTGATGTACGCGGTCAGCTTCATTCTGGTGTGGCTGCTTTTGATGTGGTTACTTTATCGGAAGAAAATTTACCTCAAGGTCTAGGTAGACTACGGTTGGAGGGGTTCGTAATTATGAGCTTTCTGAAAAATCTGTTCGGTTCGAAAGACCGAGAGATCAATAACATTGATGACTTTTGGACGTGGTTCAGCGACCACCAACAGGAGTTTCACAGATTGATAGCAACGAGAGATGCCGCTGTTATCGATAAAAGCTTCTTTAGTCGTCTAGGTCCGAAGCTAAATGAACTTCGCGAAGGTGTCTTCTTTCTAACAGGAATGCTAGACGGATCCACTGCCGACCTTGTCCTCACGGCGGATGGTAATCTCAAGAATATTTCGTTTGTTGAGGAACTTGTCGCAGCCGCCCCGCAGATAGATGGATGGCAGTTTACGTCTCTAAAGCAGCCAATGGGTTTTGGATTCGGACTGGAGATGAATGGCCTAACCTTTAGTGAAAAGACCCTTTCGTTTTACCCCATGAATCGTGCAGACGAGCCAGACCTTGTAGTGATCGTTCTTATTCACCAAGATCTGACCGATTCGAATGAGACAGCGGTAAGAGGCGGGACCTTTATCCTCCTGGAAAACGTGTTGGGAGAACTAAATTTCTTGGGGAATATTGATGAGATTCAATTCCGGGCGCCAACGGAAGCCGAGAAGGACCCCATTCCTATCGATGCTCTGGAGAACTATCTTCAAACCCGACAGGCTCTTTTCGTAGAGAAATATGACGGTGTAAGGATCTTTACGGACAACGACAATTATTCGCTCATGGAAGCCGAGCTTGAAAGTGGACGAAGGCTGGTTGCTACCGTTAATACAGACCTTATGAAATGGGATCGGAAGGCTTCCCACCCATGGATGTTAGTCGTGAGCATTCGTTATGACGGGGAGGGTAATGATGGTTTGCCCGATGGAGAAACTGCGGAGCTGTTGAACGAGATAGAACACAAAATATCCGACCAACTTCGAGACGCCGACGGCTATCTAAATATTGGTCGGCAGGCAGCAAATAATGAACGGAATATCTTTTACGCGTGTGTGGACTTTCGCCTCCCATCGAAAGTCGCGTACGACGTTAAGCGTTCGTACGAGAAGACTATTGCCTTGGATTACGATATATACAAGGATAAGTACTGGCAATCCGTCAGTCACTTTTCGCCACCGTCGGATTCCCTTTAGTTAATTCGCATTCCTCAAGCCGCAGCAGCGACAACCTTTTCCGCCGCATCGGCCATGCCTTTGGCGGTTTGGATGTTGATGCCGGATTCGGCCAGGACTCGGCGGCCTTCTTCTACGTTGGTGCCTTCGAGGCGGGCGACGATGGGGATCGTTAGGCCGAGATTTTTGTACGCAGCGACGACGCCGTTTGCGACCATGTCGCAGCGGACGATGCCGCCGAAGATGTTGATCAGGACGGCTTTGACGTTTTTATCGGCGAGCAGGATCTTGAACGCCTGTTCGACACGCTCCTGCGAAGCACCTCCGCCGACGTCGAGGAAGTTTGCAGGTTCGCCGCCAGCGAGCTTGATGATGTCCATGGTGGCCATCGCCAGCCCGGCACCATTGACCATACAGCCGATATTGCCATCGAGCTTGATGTAGTTGAGGTCGTATTTAGAGGCCTCGATCTCGAGCGGCTCTTCCTCGGCAAGATCGCGGAGTTCGAGGAAATCCTTGTGCCGAAACATCGCGTTGTCGTCAAACGTGACTTTGGCATCGAGAGCGATCAGCCGGCTATCCTTAGTTAACAAGAACGGATTGATCTCCACCAGCGAAGCGTCGATCTTCTCGTACGCATCGTACAGCGAGAGCATGAACTTCGTCGCCTGACCGATCAGTTCAGACGGAATGCCGAGGCCAAAGGCGAGCTTGCGTGCCTGAAAACCACGTAATCCGACAGACGGATCGATCGTCTCTTTCAGAATCAGTTCCGGCGTTTCCTCGGCGACTTTCTCGATATCCATGCCGCCTTCCGACGAAGCCATGAACACATTTCGGCCTGTTACCCGATCCAAAGTAATTCCCAAATAGAATTCACGATCGATCGGCAAACCTTCCTCGATGAGCAGTGTCTGGACCTTCTGACCTTCGGGGCCGGTCTGGTGCGTTATGAGCTGCATTCCGAGGATCTGCGAAGCTACCTCTTTCGCCTCGGCGGGCGATTTGGCGAGCTTTACGCCGCCGCCTTTACCGCGGCCGCCGGCGTGGATCTGGGCCTTTACAACGACGATGTCGGTGCCTAGTTCTTTAGCCGCCGCTTCTGCCTCTTCCGGTGTGCGGGCAACGATGCCGCGCGGCACGGGAACACCGTATTCTTTGAGTATAGCCTTGCCCTGATATTCGTGAATTTTCATAGAATTATTCGTGAATTTGAAAGAAAAGTTTAGCGGTCAGATGGTAAAAAAGCAAAGACCGATGGGTTTCAGTCTTTGCTTAGAGTCACTTAATTCACGGTGTGGCTGGTTTGGCAACCTACTACGGTTTTTTCGTCTCTTCTTCGGCCCGCGCAACTCTCCGGAAGATAACGCCGTCGAGCTGTAGCTGGTTGACTGATGTGTCAACTTGGATCGTGCGCCATTTTTCCGGTTCATTGAAACTCACTTTGCCATTGGCCTTATCAAGCTTCATGCGGGCACCAGTCACGGTTTCCGACTCCGAACGGTAATCGCACGAACCATCAGATCTGATCACGATGGTCGATTCGTCGGGGCTGGTCCACGTGCCGACGTAGTCAGCATTTTCAGACTTTGCGGGTTTACTCGGGCTACCGCAGGCGACTGTAACAGCGAGAAGAGCGAAAACGAGCAAGCCCAACTGTATGCGAAAGATATTATTTTTTAGATCTAGTGCCATTTACTTCTTAATTACCAATACAAAAGCCGGGAAGATCTCCCGGCTCTGATGAGATGTCCAGTCTCAGCTACTTTTTGCCGGTCTTGATATTGATGCCGACCAGCTTCCAGGTGCCGTCGTCCATCACGTATTTGAGTTCAAAATTTGCCTGCAGCGGCTTGGTCGGATAATGGCCTTTGACGACCATAGCGTCGAGACCGGCGACCTTATCCATCGCTGGTGCGGGCGAGAAAGTAGCGTCGAGCGGCGAGACAGCCTTTTTAAAATCGTAGTCTTCTTTGTTGTCGACAAAGACCTTGAACGAAGTCAGCATTTCCTCCGGCGTTGTGTCTTCACGCCAGACCTTTGCTACCTTCTTATGAAAATCAACAAAATCTCCGTCCTGAACGGCATCGCCAAAATCGAGAAATGTTGTCTTTACCAAAGTCTGGAGCTTGTCGTTACTTGGGATCTCGGCCTTGGCGTCGCTGGTCTTTGTGTCCGATGAACCGCCGCCCGACTTTTTGAAGACGATACCATCGAGCGTCATCTCATTACCCGTTGGAGCCTTGTCGATCTTGAATGTCGGCCCGAGTCCGGCGAGCGAGATCTTGAGCGTTTTTGCCGCTTCGTCGATCACGGCGCTGCCACCGTTGACGGACGTGCCGCCGGATTTGTAGTCTGCTCCGCCGTCCGAGCGGATCGTGATGGTCGCTCCGTCACCGCTGACCCAAACGCCGACATAACCAGCCGGCGGCGGCGTGCTCGAACCGCAAGCCAGCCCGACGATCATCATTGCAAAGATCGCGACGATCAGATTGAATTTGTTGGTCGAAAATGTTTTACGCATTGCGGTTTCTCCTATTGGTTACGGAATATTGATGACGAGCTTGAGCAGCTTCCATTCACCGCCGAGCATGACGTATTCGAAATCAAATCTGACGGCGTACGGCTTTGTTGCGAACTTGCCCGATGCGACAAGAATGTCGAGCCCTTTCTCTTGTCTTACTGTTGGCGGACGGTCAAATTCAGCGTCTTTTGCGGCGGCTTTATTGAGGATCGGAACGACGAACTTCTTTTTATCGGTATAGGACTTAAAGCCCTGGGCGACCTGTTCGACGGTGTATGTTCTTTGAAAATTCGCTGATGAATATTCGTGCAGTTCTGCAAAATCACCGGTCTCGACACCGTCGCTAAATTTCTCGATGGTCTCTTTTACGAGACCTTCGACAACACTATTTGACGGCACCGACTCGGACGACGAGCTTGAATTCGTGGCGGTGTTTGATGCGGAATTTGACGGCTCCGATTTGCCGAGATTGGCAAGATCAAAATCCTTGCCGCAATTGCAGCCAAGAGCGACAGAGAGCACGACGGCGAGTGCGAACGTGCCGCTCACAATGTTGTTGCCGCCAAAAAAAACTTTCTTGAATAAGTTTTTCATGTTCAAGCCCCGTTCCTATTGCGATTTTTCGACCAATTTGATGAGCGTACGGATCGCCACAGCGGACGGCCCTTTTGCCATAAATGGCTTGCCGCTGTCGAGCCATGCCGTCCCGGCGATGTCGAGATGGGCCCATTTGGCCTTATCGACAAATTCCTGGATAAATACCGCTCCCATTATCGTTCCGGCCTTGCCGCGCGGGCCGATATTCTTGATATCGGCGATATCCGAGCGGATATCTTTGCTGTATTCGGCACCGAGCGGCAACTGCCAAAACCCTTCACCGGCGTCCTTGCCGCAGGCGATGATCTCATCGACGAGACCCTGATCGTTGCCCATGATGCCCGTGTTGTGTGCTCCGAGAGCGACGATGACCGCACCGGTGAGCGTTGCCATGTCAACGATCCGCGTCGCTCCCTGTTTCTCGGCATAAGCGACGGCGTCGGCGAGGATCAGGCGGCCCTCGGCGTCGGTATTGAGGATCTCGATGGACTTGCCGTTCATGGCGTGAACAACGTCGCTCGGCCGCGAAGCCTTACCATCCGGCATGTTCTCGACCGCCGCGACTATGCCGAGAACAGGCACGCTCGGCTTGAGCAGTGCGATCGCACGCATTGCTCCGATGACGGTTCCGCCGCCGGACATGTCGTACTTCATCGCGTCCATGCCTTCGCCGGGTTTGAGCGATATGCCGCCGGTGTCAAAGGTAATGCCTTTGCCGACGAGAGCGAGGAGTTCGCCTTTTTTACCCGTAGATTTTACCGGTGTGTAGCGAAGGACGATCATTTTCGCGGGCTGTTCCGAACCGATCGAAACGCTCATCAGCGAGCCCATGCCCATTTTGGTCATTTGGGCTTCGGTGAGAATTTCGCATTTGAGGCCGACCTCTTTCGCCATCTTCGCGGCACGATTGGCCATTTCGGTCGGCGTGAGGATATTTGGCGGCTCGTTAGCGAGATCACGCGTGAAATTCATCGAATCGCCGATTGCCTCACCACGGGCAATGCCGTTTTTCAGATCGCCGGGCTTTGCACCTTCAATGCACACCGTCAACGCCGTTACGATCTTGTCGATCTTGTCTTTGGTCTTGTATTTATCGATCTCGAATTGGCTGGTGATAAAGGCCTGAACGGCATTCTGAGTGGTCTCGACCGCATCAGATTTGCCGCGTGGCAGCAGGGCAATGCTCTTGACGTTCCGCTTTCGCAGATAACGCGTCGCAGTGCCGGACATATTGCCGACCGAGCTGGCCTTGTAGTCTTTCGCATCGCCGCAGCCGACAAGCAGCAAACGGCTCGCTTTTACGGGACTTTTCGGGGCGAAACGAAGCAAAGCGGTTTGTCCTACATCGCCCTTAAACTCCTCAGCCTTAAAGACCTCGGCGAGCAGGCCGCCCGTAAGCTTGTCCAGATCTTTGAGCACGCCGGACGAAGGCTTTTCGCCCTTGAAAACGGCCACGGCCAAGGCTTCGACACTGGCCTCGGCAAAATTTCCGGTAATTCCCTGGAACTTCATCAACACCTCGATAAATATTTGTTTTTACTTAATAAAACGCTTTAATATCTATAACTTATCTAAGACGTTCTTTCAACTGTTGCTGCGTGTCTTTCGCGATCGCCTTCTTCATTTCGGTCTCGCGTTTGTCGTAAAGTTTCTTGCCCTTGGCCACGCCGATCTCAAATTTTATGCGTCCGTTCTTCCAATAGATACGCGTCACGACCAGCGTCATGCCCTTAATGGTCGTTTCTTTCTCAAGCTTTTCGATCTCTTTTCGATGAAGAAGCATCTTTCGCGGCCGCAGAACGTCGTGATTATTGATATTCCCGTGCGAATAATGCGAAATATGCGCCCCCAAAAGCCAAACTTCGCCGTCCTTGATCTGCACGAACGACTCTTTGAGCTGGATGCGGCCCAACATTATGCTCTTGACCTCCGTCCCGACAAGCGCCGCCCCGGCCTCAAACGTATCGAGTATAAAAAACTCGTGATACGCCTGACGATTGTTAAGGATTTCCTTGTCGAGCGACATAAAAAGTTTAGAGTGCAAGCTTTAGCTTGTTCTTAAGTCTAACAAAGAAACAAGCTAAAGCTTGCACTCTCAACCCCTTAGTTTGACAATCGCGGGTGCCACCCCTAAATTATTACTTACGCTGGGAGATCGTCTAATGGTAGGACTGCAGTCTCTGGATCTGCCTATCGGGGTTCGAATCCCTGTCTCCCAGCCAAGATCAGTTGTCAGTAGCCGGTTGTCAGTTGTCAGAAAAAACTCTGTAACTGACAACCGACAACTGACAACTGACAACCGACAACTGCTTATGGACGTTTGGCATGAAACCGAGGTTCGGGTGCGATATGCCGAAACCGACGCGATGGGCATCGTCCACCACGCGAATTACCTTGTCTGGTTCGAGACCGGCCGCAGCGAACTCTGCCGCTCTAAAGGGTTCTCTTACAAGCAGATGGAGGAAGAAGAAGAGGCCTTAATGGTCGTCGCCGAATCCTACTGTCGCTACAAATCTCCCGCATATTACGAAGACGTACTGACGATCAGAACAAATGTCTCTGAGATTCGCAGCCGCAGTCTGCGTTTTATGTACGAGGTGTACAGGGCGTCAGACGAGACCCTGCTCGCCGAAGGCGAGACGCTTCATCTGGTTACGGATCGCAGCCAAAAGGTAAAAAAAGTGCCTGAATTCTACCGCCAACGGCTGCTCGCGGATGATACCGATCGATCATTCCCGCCTGATAAAGCTCCATCCTGACGCTAAGTGGCCGTGGGTAGCAAGAATCGCGAGAATCGTAGGCCTGACCCCGATCTTCATTTTCAATGTATACTTTTCGCTTTGCATTATTGGGAATCATTTTCTCCATCGCTTACGTAATTTTCGCAATGGGGGCGGCAGGGTTTGGACATGGAACCTACCTTTTTTTTATACCAGCTTGGCCCTATGGGCTTGGATTACTAGTCTACCCGGTTCTTTTTCATCTCCTTTCGCTTCTGGAAAACTACAGAACTCGTTGGATTTTTGTGTGCGTTGCTCTTCTCCATTATGCGACGATCGCATTATTACTTTCAGCACGCTGGTCCGATGAGGCAAGTTATGTTCAGCGGACGTTGTCCGTGGAACCTTTGAATGTTGTTCTCCCGGTAGTCTGGTTTTTTGCCGGGCAGATAGTACTATGGATTTGCTTTACACTAAAGATCAAAAGCTTCGAATCGAGGGTTTGAAACTGGTCAGTAGCGGCAATACACCAAATGGACTTGTTGGAAAGACCACATTCGATTCCGATGACACTGCAGGTCAGGAAGACGACGCAAAAGCAATCGGGGCCAGGCCTTCGATTTTGACGATTCGAGACTTACTTCTCGCTTTCCTGGTCAATGATCTTCGCGGTCCATTCGCTGGTCGGATAGCGTTTTTTTAGGACGTCGATCAGTTCCGTGCGGAGTTCTTCGCTGTTGCCGCAGCCGTATTTGGTCCAGGCGTTGGCTTCGATGACGATGTAGAGAGCCTCGGGGACGCGGCGGTCGGCCGGGTAGCGTTTGACCCAGTTGAGTACCTTGTCAGCGAGGAATTTCGGTGCATCGCCTGTGTCGCGGAGCCGTTTTCGCTCGATCTGGGCGAGCTTGGTCTGGGCGGCAGAGAGAAAAGCGGGACGCGGCGGAAGAATGCGTGGGCCCGTCGTATTTGTTTCGTCGTTGTATTCCTCGTCGTACGGCTCGCACCACCAGTCGTTTGAGTCAAACTGATCCTGCGTATTGTCCGTCTTGCCCATACCGTCCTCGACGTACGGACTAAAGACCGGATTCTTTAGCACAAAATAAAGGATCGCACGGTCTTGTGTGGCGAGCGTTTTGGCCGCAAGGATCGGCTGGAGCTGGGCGGCAAACTCGGGGCGGTACCTGGCGAGTTCGGGCGTGATCCTGAGCAGCGTGGCGAGGTCGTCGAGCATAAAGCTGCGTGCCCACGCCGCGACCAAAAAGCGTTCGCGAAGGTAATCGGGCAAGGCTGGCGATTTCGAAACCTCGATCAACTGGACGGTCGGAAAGTGCTGATTAAACACGTCGATAGTCGCCGCGTCAAACATCAGCCGCCCTTCCCACTGCTTTTCCTCCGTAAACCGCTCCTCGATCTCGCGGTCAAACGCCTCGCGGCCTTCCTTGTTGTATTCGGGGTCGTAATAGGTTTTCTGCTCGGCGATAAACTCTGCGACCGTGCCGACATCGCCTGAGTAATCGAACGCAAACGGCTTTCTGAGCGAATCACGCAGATAATCTTCGAGATTGGCGGCCAGCTTGAGCCGCAGCGTCATAAACGAATTCTGTGCCGAGATCGGCAGTCGGTCGCCCTGGGCGAGCATCTCGTCAATGAGCTTGCGGGCCTCGGCGGACTTGCCGGTTTCGAGCAAAATACGGGCGGTGTGATAGGCGATCGTCGTATAGCCGGGAGCCGAGCGGCTGGCACGGTCGGTCGCTTCGAGCAGACGGGGAAGTTGTGCCGAGCTTTTGTCTGCCTTAGTCAGCGCGGTCATCAGCCACAGATCGGACGCGGTCGCCTTGAAGCGTTCGAACGAGTAAAGATACGCCTCGGCACTGGGCATTTGGTACGTGTAGAGCCAATCGGTCAGATCGTCCTTTCTTAAGAACATCGGCACCAGCGAAGGCGTCAGCTTTTCCTCGCCCCAATAGCCGCCGTCGTAGCCGCTCTTTTGATCGGTAAAGCGTTCCGCATATGCACTCTGACGAAGGCTGCGAACCTGATCTTTTTGTTCTTTTGTCAAAGCTTTGCCGAGAGCCTTTTCTGCGGCAGCGATGGCAATGTTGTCGTCAGCATCGACAGCGACGAAGAATGTGACCGAGCCCGTGTCGAAGTAGAGCGAAAGCTCAAGATCGCTGTCGTTCTTCTTGGTCGGCTTGTTCGCGGCTTTGGTCTCGGATTCGACGGCTTCGGTATTTACTGACGCATTAACACTCGGATCGTTCTTGGTTCGCTGGGCTTCTTTACGTTTTTCCTCATTGGCGAGGACTTCGGTTTCGAATTTGTCGAGCAGCCACGTGTAATCGATCAGATCCTGACGAAAATTCTCATTGGCCGGATAGGCGAGTTTTTTGGCGAGTTCGCTGACACGCTCTCGTGGACGGCGACGATAGGCGATCAGGCCGGCGAGGCGTTCGGCTGAGGCGGTGAATTTGCCCGAACGCGAAACGAATTTTTGCAGACGCGCATCGGCCTCGTCATAGAAAGCACCGGACTTCGCCTCATCTTTCGAAAGGCTCGCCTGCCGTATGAGCGTGCGTGCAACGAGGTAATCGGCAGTTTCGGCCCAAGGCGATTCGGTGTCCTGGGCGATCTCGGCGAAGTGCCGTTTGGCCGATTCGAAATCTAACGAATAGAACTCGGCAGCCGCGCGTTGATACGCACGATCCTTTTGCAGCCACTGCGGCGAACCTGGAGTCGCTTCGTCCGGAGTTCGCTTGCCGCTGGCACAGTTCTCGAAGACTTGATCTTGAGCCGTGACCCAATTGAGCACGTTCGCATCGCTCGGCCCGTGCGAAGTTATGCGGCTTGAAAGCGTCTCGGCGGCTGTCTCAAAAGCGTTCTTGGTGCAGTTCGGAAAGAAATCATAACCGCCGTACGCCCGTGCGGTGTATATCTCGGGCGGCTTTTCTTCTTTCATCTCGACTTTTTTCCGCTGATCGACCCACAACTTCACGGCCTCATCTACGGTATCGTCGGGAAAATCCTTATTGTCGATTTCGGCTTTCCAAATATTGACGATCGCCTGCTGCTCCGGCGTATTCATCCCGTTCCCGGCGATGTGCCGATACGCCGCGTAAAGCACAGAGCGATGGAACGAAGGTTTCACGATCCCGAGCCGCCCCGCCGCAAAGTCCGTGTACGGATTCTCCGGAGCCGAAGTCGTATCAAACAACGGCGAAACATACCCCGGCCCACACGGTAATGCACTAGACAAAAGCACCGCGACGAGAAGTAAAGTGACGACAAAGCGCGAGATTGATCTCATAAAGTTTGGAGCGGATTCGGCTGGTACAAATATACTCCAAACGTGAATTGATAAAAAGCCATTTTGCTTCGTGACAGTGAAGATAAGGGTTTGTTCAGTGGGACATCCTAACTATTAACTGCTAACTAAAAAAACTATTAACTGTTAGTCCAAAAAAAAGGTATTACTAACAGTTACTAGTTTCTAAGTTGGCAGTTAGTAGTTTTATCGGCGATAGCGGCGAATAGTTACGTTATCGGCATTAGCGGCGGATAGTTATATACGGATCGGGATTTCGATGTTATGTTGGCGATATGTACATGAACCGCCCACAACATCCTACTGCTTCGCGTCGCCCAGTTGAGTTCAAACTTCCATCATTCGAAGAAGATAAAAGACTAGCCTTCGTCGACAGCGTGTGTGCGACGCTGATGACGAGCCGCTTTGGCAGCGGTGCGACCTACATTCTGATTCCCCGCTTTGAGGGCACAACGGCTGACGAGCCGTTTAGTTTTCTCGATCTGATGGAAGAGGAAAGTGTCGGCTGGCACGACGCCGAATTCCTGGGACGTGCATCTTCGGGGTCCGCGTTGCGGAAGCCCGCACGAAGTAAGGGCATTGCGTTGGCGGACATTTCTCAGCGAGAAAACGACACAACTTCGGATACCATCAACCGAACGAACAAATCCCCCGCAACTCTCGGACGCGGCTCGCCGAAAATTCCTGGGACGTTCTCCCTTGCGTCTTCCTTTTGCGAACTTTGCGAGCTTTGCGTGAGAAAAAGCCATTTCAGGCAAAGCCCGCAAAAGAACGCAAAGAAGGCGTAAAACAATTCCTGGGACGTGCCCGACACATTCATGCCCGATCAACTTTGCCGCTGCATGAACGCTAGGTCGGTGGGGCGGTTGGATTGGTAGACGCGGAGGACGGTTCGCGGGGCTAGGCGTGTGAGGAGGCTTATTGCGGCTAGTTTTAATGACCGACGGTGTTGATTTGCGGCGCGAAAAGCGTTGGCCGCGTCGGCGTATTCGCCGCCAAGCAAGAATGCTTTGCCTTGTTCGACGGCGAGATCGGCTTTTAGGCTGGCGATGCGGTGCTCGACCTCGGTTCGCTGTTCGTTGGTCAGCTCGATGGTGCGCTCTACGCGTTCGAAAACGTTGATGGCACGCGTAACGCGGTCGATCGCATCGCCCGACAGGCTGCCCGCATGGACGCGGTATTTGAGCAGGACCTTTCGCTGATAGCCGATCTTCGCACCTGTCTTGGCGAGGCGCAGCCAGAGATGAAAATCCTCGGCCTTGACACGGTCGTTCTCAAACATTCCAGCCCTTTGGATGGCGTTCTTTCTCGCCATCGTGCCCGATGTGATCACGTTACAGCGAAGGCTAAGTATTGAGTCAAAATCAGCCTCGCCGTCCGACGGGGCCGACTCCATGAACGTTTTGCGATACGCCGACCCGTGGCCGAACAGGGCCGCGTCGCAATAGACCATGTCGTAACTATGTCGCTGCAGAAAGACAAATTGCGTTGCTAAATACTCCGGCAGCCAAACGTCGTCGCCATCGAGAAACGCGATGATCTCGCCGCGTGCATGTTCGATACCGGTGTTGCGGGCGACGGCGGCACCGGCGTTTCGCTGTTTGATATAGGTGATGTCCTGGAGGAGCATCTTGATCGCACGTTCGAGTTTGTCCGTGTCGGGCGAGCCGTCGTTGACGACGATGATCTCGTATTCGCGAAACTTCTGACCGAGCACCGAGTCAAGCGTCTCGCAGATCGTATCGGCGACATTGTACGCCGGAATAATGATCGAGATACGCGGCGGCGTGTCAAAGACATTGCGGCCAACCCGCTTGTTGATGAACTTTTTTGTGGGCTCGATATCGGACATTGTGAGCTTAACGGACTTCGCGGATCGGCTCCCAGCGAGCGTAGGTCTCACCGCGGAGAAACTTGTAAAAGGCGACGACCGACGCGAGATTGGCGAGAACAAAATACAAAGGCATTGCGAGCAAACTAAGTCGCTTGCCCATCCGCTCAAGCACCCAGCCCCCGAGCGCAAGCGAGTAAAAGATCGCTTGGGCGGTCAATGCCAGCACGTAAAACGGATGATCGCCGGAGAGGAAAATGCTCGACACAAAGACGAGAAATAGCAAAACGGGCACTGCGTAACGGAGGAGTTTATGCGAGATGAGCTGAATAGCAAAGAAGCCGCTCTTGAAAGGATTGAGCATGTCGCGGTTCCGCCAAAGGTCGGTGAATGTTTGCGATATCACACGTACGCGCATCCGCAGTTCGTCGTCGGAGCGGTGATTGGTGTCCTCGAAACAAACGGCCTCGGGTGCGAAAACGCTTCGCATTCCCTGCCGGTAGATGCTCGTGCAGATCAGGAAATCCGAACACGCCTCGGCGTACATCGGTTTATACGCTGCTTTGCGAACTGCGTATAGACATCCCGACGCACCGATCAGCGAACACGCACGGCTCTCGGCCATCTTGATAAACGTTTCGTAACCCCAATACCGCTGCATGCCCTTACCGACGGTCGTTCGTTTGTCGTCGACGTAAACAAGTCGTCCGGCGACGCAGCCGACCGTCTCGTCGGCGAATGCGGGCAACAAAAGGCGAAAGACGTCCGAGTTGTACATCGTCGTAGCGTCCGAGAACAAGACGATCTCGCCCGACGCACGCTCGACAGCGTTGTTCTGTGTCGTCGTCTTTCCAACGCGGCCTTCCTGGCGAAAGAGCTTTACGCCGCGATCTGCAAATTCTTTGACGATCGCATCCGTCCGGTCGGTCGAACCGTCCGAGGCAACGAGTATTTCGAGTTTGTCAGCCGGATAATCGATGAGAAGCGTATTCTCAAGCTTCTCACGGATCGCGGCTTCCTCGTTAAAGGCGGTGATCAGAACCGTCACATGCGGCTCGATGTCAGAACGGCGTCTTGTTTCGGGCGAGATTCGGCTGTACAGGAATACGAGCAGAGGATAGCCGGCATAAACGTATGCAAGAGTACCCATCGATGCCCAAAATATTAGCTGTTCCACACCATCTATCATGCCGGTTGACTGTTAACTAAGGCGCGACTGGGGTCCTTCTTCTCACTTCTAAATATCAAAACAACTGACGCGTCAAAACGCAGCACTGCGTACCTCATAAAATGACTAATAGTCCCAATATGCCCAAGAATGATCGTGTGTGCGAGGAAATAGTTTCGATCTAAGTATCGGAATTATTCGGGGGGAGCACTTCTTATTTGCAGGAAACGGTGACGCGTACCCGTCACTTAAAATGGTATTACCTGTGCGAAGGCGCTGTCAAGGATTTTTGTCTACTGGCCGATGTCGGGTCGAACTAAGGAGTGGATGTCGCAACTTATTCGGATGCGATTGCAAAATAGAAGAAAAGGCCCGGAGCAAGTCCGGGCCTTGATACTCGATTAGATTAGCAGCAACGAAGAATCGCAATATCGAAGGCCCGGCCTCGATTCTTTTCTGGCCCCGATTCTTTTTGGCCCCGATTCTTTTTTCTGACCCCTTCCTCGCTGTTATTTCTTTGATTTCCAGGCATCAGGGCCAGCTTCCACTGAAGGCGGGTGTTCAAAAATCTTGGGGTCATAATCGACGTTAAATCGAAAAGTAAGAGGAGTGTAGGCTGATTTTTTGGGCTCTTCAACCTTAAACGTCGTGGCCATTTTCGTTGGTACGCTCAAACCATCGACCGTTGTGTAGCCACCGAACCTTATGAAATGGGACCTGTTGCCGGCTGCTGGGTAGCTCGCCACGCCCTTCACTACGAGGGATTCAGGGTCAACATAGTAATCCATCCGCCAATCTTGATACTCGTTCAGGTGAGTAAGGCGGGTTTCGATTACATCAAATCTTTGTTTGCCGATCGTATCCTGCGTAACCCGTACCGGAGTCGGCCGGAGCCATTTCGTCTCAAGCAGGAACGCACAGCCGTCCATCAAGTAGCCAGCATAGTAGTCTGCTTTCTTCTTGGGGCCTACGTTCTCGTTAACCGTTAATAAACCTTCAAAGCTTCCAACGTAGAAGACACCATTATCGAGATTTGCCATTTTTACCCACATGGTGTTTCGCAATGCCTTTTCCTTGGACCATTCCCAATATTTGCCCGGAAAAGCGTAAAGTTGTATTTGAGTGCTGTCCGGCCCGGTCCCTTTAGTTATCAACAATGTCGAAATTGAATTCAATCGTCCTCGTCCACCTCTAACCTTGACGATCTGCTCCCAAAGCCGCTCTGCCTCGATTCTCTCCTTCTTCGCAGATGTCTCGACAACTGCCTGACCTCGGCCAATGGTTACCAAAATACAAATTGCAACTAAGATTCGTAGTCGTTTCCAAAACAGTTCTGATTCAAACATGTATGTCACCTTCCCACCCTTCTAACGGAACCCCCGATAGCTCAACCCCCGAACATTCTTGAACGGACTCCCGGCATTGATAAAACCTTCTAAAAAAACATGGCCAAGAAAACCCCTGACTCCCTGTCCGTGTGGAGCGTAACGATCAACGTCAACGTAGCCCACGGGGAATGGGGTCAGGCCTTCGATTCAGGCGATTTATTCTGGCTCCAACTATCATATATCTCCATTACCCGACCGGCCATCTCGCTATAAGTTTTATCATCTTGTATTCGGCGGAGTGCGGCATCGTGACGTCGGCTGACAGTGCCGATGCTTAGGCCGGTGAGATTTGCGAGCGTGGTCGCCGAAAATCCCAAACGACGACCGCTAACTATCGTTAGCTCCTTGGCCGCAACGACTTGCGAACTCTTCGCAAAGCCACAGAAATCCGCTCTTGCAAGACCGCAAACCGCTTCGACCGCCGAGATGAGAGCATCGGCGTCAATCCGCTCATCCCTCTTTACTGCTGGCGTGCCTTTCGGAACAAATTCGCCGATCCGATGGATCATCGAGTCGATGAACTCTTCGCTGCCCAAAACACCTTCCTTTGTCGCATAAAAGATGTCCAAATGACCCAGCCCCATTCCGGCGGCGACGTGCTGAGCAAAACGTTGGCGGGCAACTGCCTTGCTCGGGCCAAATCGGCGAAGCACTGGCTCGACATCCACGATTCCATACGGTTCGATGCCCATGTAAGCCCCGTGGCTGCTCCACGGATAGTCCGCGGGCCGATCAACCATCTTGGCGCGAATTGGATTCAGGTGAATGTAACGGACCAGCTCTGCGAGATATGGATCGCTCTGACACAGGATCGCCTTATGCCGCCCCTGCAATAGATGTCCGGAACGACGATATTTGCGGTTGTAGTACTGCGTGTATCCTGTCAGGACACGATGCATGATCCGTCCAACATCATCGATCCGCCGCTCGATCAGCAGGTGGATGTGATTGGTCATAAGGCAGTAACCATAAAGAAAAAAGGGCAGTTTCTCCTTTATCGCCGCCATGAGTATCAGAAATTTGCGACGATCCTCGGGAGCGTGAAAAATATCCCGTCGATCGACGCCACGCGTGATGATGTGATACAAACCGCCTTCCACCTCTAGGCGTGGTCTTCTAGCCATGGCCGAATTTTATCTCAAAACAGGGAATCGCCAAAATCGAAGGCCTGACCCAGTTCGAGTATTGGCGTGTTCCATTTGTGTTCCAGGTGGAACGCTTTTGGTCATGTCTTGTCCTGAAATGGGTTTACAGTCAGAATGGGACAGATGGGATACAAAAAAGAGCGGGAAAGGAAGCGAGATAGGGTAGTTAAGGAATATCTCAGGGGTGATCTGACGTATCGGGAGATGGAGGAGAGGTATTCAG
>JANPDK010000100.1:0-3888 GCA_031431415.1 Acidobacteriota bacterium
CTACACTGGCCGTACGATCCGCGCCGCGCTTGACCAATTAATGGATTTCGGCCGCCCGAAGCGCGTTCAACTCGCCGTCCTGATCGATCGTGGTATCGAACATCGCGAGCTGCCGATCCAGGCAGATTTCGTCGGCACGTACGTTCAAACGTCCCCGGAGGAGATCGTCAAGGTGATGCTCAAAGAGTTTGACGAAGTCGAGGCCGTGGGCATTTTCGAGCGGCCAACAGATTAGTTTTTTTGAAGCAAGGTTAACGCCTTGCTTTTTTGTCGGAACGCAGGCAGCCTGCCTGCACGTTTTGGATGGATAAACCTTTTAGAAGAAGAGATTTGCTCGGCATCCGCGACCTGACCGCCGCGGAAATTACCGGCATTCTCGATACCGCCGAAAATTTCAGCGAGATCTCGAACCGCGAGGTAAAAAAGGTTCCCGCGCTTCGCGGAAAGACAGTGATCAATCTCTTTTTCGAAGCCTCGACCCGCACGCGTACGTCATTCGAACTGGCCGCAAAACGCCTTTCAGCCGATGCCGTAAACATCAGCGTCGCTTCGTCTAGCGTGAGTAAGGGCGAGACGTTGATCGATACGGCGATGAACCTCGACGCTATGGCTCCCGATTGCATCGTCGTTCGCCATTCAAGCGCCGGTGTGCCGCATCAATTAGCCAAAGTCAGCCGCGCCGCGATCGTAAACGCCGGCGACGGTGCCAACGAGCATCCGACGCAGGCCCTGCTCGATGCGATGACGATTCGCGAACACAAAAAGCAGATCGAGGGCCTCGAAGTCGCCATCGTCGGCGACATCCTCCACAGCCGCGTCGCCCGTTCAAATATCCATCTCCTAACAAAAATGGGAGCCAAAGTCCGCGTCGCCGGCCCGGGGACGCTAGTACCAAGAGATTTTCAATATCTGATCGACGCGAATTCGCGCTCCGAAAGCTCCCCTCCTTACGAAGGAGGGGTGGCAGTCCCGACGCCTTTTGTCGGGACTGACGGGGTGGTTCTCTCGCGTCCGCAATTAGAGGTCTGTCCCCATATCGAAGACGCCATCGAAGGCGCAGATGTGGTCATGATCCTACGCATCCAACGCGAGCGTCAGGACTCGGCCTATTTCCCAACATTGCGCGAGTACTCGATCCACTACGGCCTGACCAACGAACGCCTCGATCTCGCCAAAAAAGATGCAATAGTTTTGCACCCCGGCCCGATGAACCGCGGCATCGAGATTGCATCGGAGGTCGCCGACAGTTCGCGGTCGTTGATCCTGGATCAGGTAAAATATGGCGTTGCGGTAAGAATGGCTGTTCTTTATCTGGCAACGGGCGGCACGGCCCAATAATATTAGCTTGGAGGACTTATGAAACTTTTGATCACACTATTATTTATTCTCAGCTCACTCGCGGTCGTCTCGGGGCAAACAGCACCGACGAAAGTAGTTTTCACAGAAAAAGATCGTGAATTTGGATTGAAGTATCTCAACGAAACCAAAGCGGATTTCGTAAAGCAGCTAACGGGAATTTCGGACGCTCAACTAAATTTCCGCTCTGCCGAAGGCCGCTGGACGATCGCAGAGATCGCAGAGCACATCATCGTGGTTGAGAATGCACTGTTCGGAATGTTTACCGCTCCGGCCGCAGCGAAGGCGATGAATTGTGATAATGTGCCTCGGTTTGCTGACACCGCACTAGTGCTCGCGATCACGAATCGTTCTCAGAAATTCACCGCGCCGGAACAGGTTCGCCCCAACGGCCGATGGAAAACGCTCGAAGACCTACTCGCTAACTTTGAGAAAACCCGCGCGATCACGATCGACTACATCAAAAACAACAAAGCTGACCTTCGAGGCACTTTCGTCCAAAGCCCAATGGGTACGGTCGACAGCTTTCAGGGAATTCTCTTCCTCACGGGCCACGGCGATCGGCATCTCGCGCAGTTGAAGGAAGTAAAGGCTGATGCGAAGTATCCGACGAAGTAATGAAACTGCTCATAGCAAACGGCCATCTCATCGATCCGGCCGCACAGGAAAATACCGGAATGTCTGTCCTCATCGAGGATGGCAAGGTCACGGCGTGGTTGAAGCCTGGGGAGCAAGCACCCGAAGACTGCGAGGTCTTCGATGCCAGCGGATTGCTCGTTGCTCCGGGTTTTATTGATATGCACGTCCATTTGCGTGAACCAGGGCAAGAGCATAAGGAGACGATTGCCTCCGGCTGTGCCGCTGCGGTTGCGGGCGGTTGGACGAGTGTTTGTCCGATGCCGAATACCAATCCGGTCAATGACAACGCTGCGATCACCCGTTACATGATCGAGCAGGCAGAGCGTGCCGGGTTGGCAAATGTCTTCCCTATCGGTGCGATCACAAAGTTATCTGATGGCAGTGAACTCGCTGAGATGGGCGAGATGAAAGCCGCGGGTGCTGTGGCCGTTTCAGACGACGGGCGTCCGGTGCCAAATGCCGGTATTATGCGCCGGGCAATGCAGTACGCACGCGATTTTGATCTGCCGGTGATCGACCATTGCGAAGACAAATCTCTAAGCAGCGGCGGCGTTATGCACGAAGGTCGCGTCTCACTTCTCCTCGGCCTAAAAGGCATTCCGGCACTCGCTGAAGACATTGACGCTGTTCGCGACATTATTTTGGCCGAGGCCACTGACTCGCACATCCATATCGCACACGTATCGACGAAAGGTGCGGTCGAGGCCGTTCGTCGGGCGAAGGCTGAGGGCATCAAAGTTACGTGCGAGGTCACGCCGCATCATTTCACACTGACCGACAAAGCGGTCGAGGGCTACGATACCAATACTAAAATGGCTCCGCCGCTTCGCAGCGAAGAGCACCTCACCGCCATCATCGAAGGCATCAAGGACGGCACTATCGACGCCATCGCGACCGACCACGCTCCGCATCACGCCGACGAAAAGGCCCTCGAATACGACCGAGCCCCGATGGGCATCACCGGTCTCGAAACAGCCGTCGGCCTGGCTTTCAATGAGCTTGTCCACAAAGGCGTCATCGGTCTCGCTCGTCTGGTCGAAATGTGCTCGACCAATCCGGCACGTATTTTTAAGCTCGCCGGTCGCGGCACACTCGCCCCCGGCTCGATCGCTGATGTGACGATCATTGACCCCGACCTCGCGTGGATTTACACTAATGTCGAGTCGCGTTCTAAATCGCGAAATTCGCCTTTTGACGGATGGCAATTCAATGGTGCCGCCGTCGCAACTATCGTCGGCGGCCGCATCGTTTATCGACGCCAAGACGGATATACCGAGACTGATATATGAAAACTCTTATGATCGCGGCATTTGTCGCTGCATTATTCACCGTAAATGGCATCGCCCAAAACAAGAGCGTTTACACCAGCACGAAAACATCCGCATGCCGCACGATCAGCTCAAATCCGAACGAGGGCGGCTCGTACGAAGGCGAATGCAACGGAGTCGGCGGCTACAAAGTGCGTTTGCTCGAAGGCGATATTCGTCAGACCATGAATATTATCACGCCCGCCAAGAAAAAGTTCGAGCTGAATTTCTGGGGCTTTTTCAGTGGCTTCTCGTCGATCGGCGAAAAGATCGAGTGGCGAACCAAGGCTGGCGTTCCCGTCGCCTTGATCGCCCGATTCAACGTCGCCATGAACGACGATCCGCGTGGCGATCGTTCGTATCTTATGGTGTCAAAGATCAGTAAAACCTCGTCGTGTGTCACCGACTATGTAGCAGCTGGTCCAAAGCAGAACGAAACCGCTCGAGAACTAGCAGACGCCGCTTCGTCAAAACCGTGCAAATCAACCGATAATTAACCTCTCAATATGGAGTTTTTTTCCGACCCGCAAGTCTGGATCGCATTTGGAACGCTGACGCTCCTCGAGCTCGTGCTCGGCATCGACAA
>JANPDK010000101.1:0-22777 GCA_031431415.1 Acidobacteriota bacterium
AAGGAGTAAAAGCAATCGTGCAAATCAAAAAGAGAGGGATCGTTTCGATCCTGACGATCACATTGGCCGCAGCGTTTTTAGCGGCTTGCGGCAATGCGCCGACACCTGGGAATTCAGCTACGACGAATGTCGATCCGAACGAAACGGCCGCCAAAGTAAATGGCAAGGTCATCAAAATGGAAGACGTCGACCGCGCCGTTAAAGCTCAGGCCCAAGGCCAGGACAGCAAGCTTTCGCCACTGGAGTTGGCCGGTGCCCGCCTACAGGTCTTGCAGAGCCTGGTCGAGCAGGAAGTGATGTTCCAGAAGGCCGAGAAAGAGGGAACTGTTCCTTCAGAGGAAGAGGTCACCGCCGAGGTCAATAAGCAGAAGACTCAGAGCGGCAAATCGGCCGATCAGATCGAAAAGGAATTGAAGGATGCGGGAATGACCGAGGCTTCGTTCCGTGAGACCGCCAAGAAGTCGATGGCTATCACAAAGCTCGTCGATAAGATCACCGGCAAGATCGAGCCGCCTAAAGACAGCGAGATCGAGGCCTTCTACAATGGCAACAAAGAGGCCTTTGTTAAAAAGAAAGGTGTTAAGCTGGCAGCGATCATCATCGACCCGGCAAGCAGCGGCGAGGGCGACCAGACCGTTGACGAACCGTCGGCTGTTCTGCGTGCTAATGAGATCGTCAAAAAGCTGCAGGCCGGACAGGATTTTGCATCGGTCGCTCGCGAGTTTAGTGAAGATCAGAGTAAATTCCAGGGCGGCGATCTCGGTTATTTGGCCGAGGACGATATGAAACAGGCTTTTCCCGAGCAGACTGTCGGTGCTTTGATGAGCCCGCAGCTTCAGATCGGCGGCATTATCTCGTCGCGTTCGCAGGGCAAGCTCTTTATCCTCAAGTTGCAGGAACGGAGTGACAAGGACGAAGCTGTGACGCTCGAGGGACCGGGAATTCGCCAGCAGGTAACAGAGTCGCTGATCAACTCGCGCAAGCAGTTGCTCCAGGCTTCGTACCAGGCGATCGCGATGGCCGGTGCGAAGATCGAAAATTTCCTCGCCCAAAAAGTCGTTGATAATCCAAATGAACTGAGCGGTGCACGTCCGGCGGGGGCCGCGACTTCGAACGCGAACACGACGGTTGCGAATACGAATGCAGCGTCAAACGCTAACACCGCCCCGGCAAATGCCGCCAACAAACCGGCTGCAAATGCACCGGTGAAACCAGCGGCAAATGCTCCGGCGAAACCGGTGGCGAATGCTCAGGCGAATAAGTAACAAAGCGTAATGTCAGAACCGGGAGCGGTAGCGGTAGCGACTGGGTGACACCTTACAAACAGGACCGGGATCGATTTTCGATTGGCTTTGAGCACCACAATGCTCGCCCCGGTCGCTATCGCTCCCGGTTCTGACACTTTCACAATGCTTTTTAGACTTTCAGATGTATGGAAATCGTATGGCGGGACCGAGATACTCAAGGGGGTCTCATTTCAGGTAAATCCGTCTGAAAAAGTCGGCCTCGTCGGGCGCAACGGGGCCGGTAAAACTACTGTCTTTAGGATAATCACGGGCCAGGAATCTGCGGACACTGGTGACCTGATCAAGATGAACGGACTCAAACTCGGCTTGCTCGATCAGCATGTCGATTTTGGCGAAGCCGAGACCGTACACACCGCAGCACTCTCCGCCTTTAAAGAGATCCACGACATGGAAGCCGAGATGCGGCGTCTTGAGGTCGAGATGGCGACCGATCATTCAGAAGAAATCCTGCACAAATACGCCGATCTGCAAACTGCGTTCGAGCACGCCGACGGATTTTCCTACGCGGCAAAAGCCGAGGCGGTTCTGTTGGGCATGGGCTTTCCAGAGCCAATGTGGTTGGATGACGTTAGAACCCTATCCGGCGGCCAAAAGAATCGTCTTGGCATGGTGCGTCTTCTGCTGTCTGGCTCAGATGTAATGCTGCTCGATGAGCCGACAAATCATCTTGACGTTGACGCCGTCGAGTGGCTTGAAGAGTTTCTAAAGACGTACGAGCGAACTTACGTCGTCATCAGCCACGACCGCTACTTCCTCGACCGCGTCACCAACCGCGTGATCGAAATGGATCGCGGCCAGGCCGTCACCTACAAAGGTAATTATTCGAAATATCTCGAAGAACGCGAACTTCGCCGCGAACAGCAGATCCGCGAATACGAAAATCAGCAGCAGTTGATAAATAAGACACAGGAATTCATTCGACGTAATCTCGAAGGCCAGAAAACAAAACAGGCTAAGTCGCGTCGCACCTTGCTCGCGAGAATGGAGCGGATCGAAGCCGTGACGAGCGAGAAATCGGGCGGCAACTTTGGCCTGCGTCAGGTCGAGCGCACCGGAAATAATGTATTGACTGCCGAAGATCTGACCATCGGATACGACAAGAAAGTTTTGGCGAAAAAGCTTAATTTCTCACTCCATCGAGGGGATGCACTCGGCATTATCGGTGGCAACGGAACCGTCAAGACGACGCTCGTTAAGACACTGCTCGGACAGATCCGCGAACTCGATGGCAAGATGCATTGGGGAACGAAAACGAACATCGGCTATTATTCGCAGAATCTCGAAGGTCTCGAACCGCGAAATGAAGTCATACAAGAGCTTCGCCGCGTCGCTCCGACTGCTGATAACGGAACGCTGCGTGGATTTCTCGCCAAGTTTCTATTCGTGGGCGAGGATGTTTTTAAACCGGTCTCTGCTCTCTCCGGCGGCGAAAAGGGAAGGCTCGCGCTCGCCAAGCTGATCTATTCGCAAAAGAACGTCCTCATCCTCGATGAGCCGACTAACCATCTCGATATTCCCTCACGCGAATCACTAGAAAATGCCCTCGAAGAATACGACGGCACCATCATCGCCGTCAGCCACGACCGATTCTTCCTGGACAAGATCGCCAACCAGATGCTCTCGTTCGAGAATAACGGTACGGTCTTAAATTACGACGGCAACTACACCGAATTCCACGACTGGAAGCTGGAAGTTCAGCCGGGAACGCAGGCGACCCGCCTGCCCGTGGAGCCTCCGCGACACGGCGGAATGTCAGTGCCGGGAGCCGTAGCGACCGGGGATTCCAAGCCCAAAGACCAAAAAACCACAACCAATAGCCTCTCGAAGAACCAGTTGAACCAACTCGAAAAGCGCATCAAACAAATCGAATCCGAGATTCCAACCCTCGAATCCGAAGCCGAAAAATTAACGGCCCAGATGACCGATCCCAAGATCGCCACGGATTATGCGCGACTTGCTGAAGTCACGGAGAAACTCTCAGAAACCGAAACGCGTATCAAATCACTTTACGAGGAATGGGAAACCGCAGCAGAACAATTGCAGTAGTTCTCGCATTGCGGTTCTTGGGCCGTCGAGCTACGTATAATTGAATGCCAAGAACCCAGTCGCTATCGCTCCCGGTTCTGACGTTAGCTCTCGATCCTATAATTCGGAGCTTCCTTAGTAATTATCACATCGTGCACATGCGACTCGCGCAGTCCGGCGGATGTTATGCGGACGAATCTGGCGTTTGATTGCAGTTCGGCGATGTCGCGGCAGCCGGTGTAGCCCATGCCGGAGCGGAGGCCGCCGACCAATTGGGTGACCATTTCGGCGACGGTGCCTTTGTAGGCGACGCGGCCTTCGATGCCTTCGGGGATGTACTTGGCGTCGGCGACCGTGCCTTCCTGGGCGTAGCGGTCGCTCGAGCCTTTTTTCATGGCTCCGATCGAGCCCATCCCGCGATAGGTCTTGAAATTACGGCCCTGGAATAGGATGACCTCGCCGGGAGCTTCCTCAGTTCCGGCAAAGAGCGAACCGATCATAACGCTGTCGGCTCCGGCCGCGATGGCCTTTGCGACGTCCCCTGAGAACTTCACACCGCCGTCGGCGATAATCGGAGCACCGGAGCCTTTGGCGGCGTTTACGCATTCAACGATAGCCGAAATTTGCGGCACGCCCGCACCGGTGACGACACGTGTTGTACAGATCGATCCCGGGCCGATACCGATCTTTATTCCGTCAACTCCGGCTCTTATTAGTGCATTCGTGGCCTCTGCCGTCGCAACATTTCCGGCGATCACCTCGATCTCGGGGAATTTCGATTTGACCTCTTTGATCGCATTTATCACTCGCGAACTATGCCCGTGGGCCGTATCGACCACGATCGCATCGACGCGGGCTGCGACTAACGCCTCGGCGCGTTCGAGAAAATCACCGGTCGCTCCGATAGCAGCCGCACAACGCAAGCGTCCCAGCTCATCCTTTGCTGCTATAGGGAAGTTTATGGCTTTTTGAATGTCTTTGACGGTGATGAGACCTTTAAGATGACCGTTTTCGTCAACAACGAGCAGCTTTTCTATACGGTGTTTTTGAAGCTTTACTTTTGCCTCGTCGAGCGTCGTGCCGACCGGAACGGTGACGAGCGGTTGCGGCGTCATTATTTCCGATACCGGAATATCGAATCGCGTCTCAAAACGCAGGTCGCGATTTGTGATGATACCAACCAACAGGCCATTGTCATCAGTCACCGGAACGCCGCTGATCTTGTAGCGGCTCATTATTTCGAGAGCTTCGGAAACCAGGCGGTTTTGGCCGATCGTGACTGGGTCGACGATCATGCCCGACTCGCTGCGTTTTACCTTATCGACTTCTTCGGCCTGCTCGGCAACGGAGAAATTCTTGTGAATCACGCCGATCCCGCCCTGCTGTGCGAGAGCGATCGCTAGCGACGCCTCGGTCACCGTGTCCATCGCTGACGAACACAGCGGTATGTTTAGATCGATATTACGTGAGAATTTAGTGCGCGTGTCGGCGTCGGCCGGCAGTATCTCGGAATACGCCGGAACGAGCAAAACGTCGTCAAAAGTCAGGCCTTCTTGTATTTCGGTGATTTCCATATCTAATTATATACAAAAAATGCCCGCGATCTAAATGCGGACACGTGTCGCGGAATATTTGTAGAAATTGCCGTTAAATTTGTGCGGTGGCTGCTGGTTTGGGAGCAGGAGTAGACGGTGCGGGTGTGCTCGCGGGCCTCGTCGGTGCCGGTTTTGGAGCTGAATTAGTGTTGGTCGGCGGTTTGTTCGCCGGAGGTGTCGCAGACGTTGCTCGTGGTGGCGAAGTTCCGGCTGGCGTCGTCGTATTGGTCGTCACAGCGACGCTATTAGCGTCGGGAACTGCCGGCGTAGTATCGCCTTTTACGATAGCACCGTCCATCCAGATCTGGCCGACATTATCTTTAGAAATAGTGAATTCGATCCTGCTCTTGTCCGTCGAAGTCGGTAAAGGCCCCGTTGGAAGTGCGATGGGCTTGCCGTTTATCAAGAGCTGGGCGGACTGTGCGTTCCAGCGATTGTAGTTGAGCGTTAGGCTTTCTTTCGGCTCAAAGCTCTGTGACGAACCGGCCGAGACCACGTTGTCGCTCTTTTCGCCGTCCTTCGTCGCTATAAGGCGGACAGGCTGACTGACGGCCTTGAACTCGATCTTTACGCTTGCCATTTCAGGGACGTTTGATGGCAGTTCGTTCGACGTATCGTTTGGCGATGTTGAATTTGAATTCGAGTTTGGCTTGGCAGCATTATTCGTAGCGATCGGCTCGGACGGTTGTTGAAAATATTTTACCAAAGCTAAAACACCCGCTGTCATCAATGCCAGTATAACGACCGCCGTAATTATCGTCGGGGCCATCGACGAACCAGAGTTGTTATCGGTCAAGACTTCGGGCTTGTAGAGCTTTAGTTCGGGATTCTCGACGATATCCGTTTGACTGATGATCGCGGAATAATCGGTCAGAGCCTCCTGTTCGTTAATACCGACGAACTTGGCGTAAGATTTGACGAAACCCTTATTAAATATACCGCCCGGAAGGGTGCGATAGTCGTCATTCTCGATCGATTCGAGATAGAGCGATGAGATGCGGGTCTGCTCGGCGACCTCGCTCAAGGTAAACCCACGTTCCTCACGGGCCTGCCGTAATTTTTCTCCCAGCGTTAATGACATTGAAATGGATTATCGGATTTCGTGCAAAAATACCAACTACTGCGCGCTCTTTGACTTGAAATATATCGTTCAAGAGCCAACAATGTCAATTGATTTTAAAAGATTTAGGCCATTTGGCAGTCGTGCGTTTGGGCATTGCGAGCGGTTTAAGTTAATATCGGAAGAGCAATCCATATAGTGAGGAATACTGCATGAGTTTAGAAGCTTTAGGCATGGTGGAAACCAAGGGCTTTATCGGAGCTGTCGAGGCTGCCGATGCGATGGTAAAGGCTGCAAACGTTAGACTTGTCGGCAAGGAATATATCGGTGCCGGTTATGTCACGATCTTTGTCCGCGGCGATGTCGGTGCGGTCAAGGCGGCAACTGATGCCGGTGCCGCTGCGGCGAGACGTGTTGGTGAGCTGATAAGCGTTCACGTCATCCCGCGTCCGCATGGCGAGGTCGAGCGCGTTTTGCCCAAGGGCGGTGCGGTTGGCTACAGCCCGGATGAAAAGGCGCTGCAAGGCGGCGGTGGCAAACAACTCGGGGCGGGCGGCGCTGGCACCTCGACCACCGCTTCGCAAACCGGTAACAAATCCAAGACACGGTGACACCTTGGCGTCGAGGTTTGGAGATCTGATCTCTGCGTCTCTGCGTCTCGTAGTCCCGCCCTCAAAGACCAATGGGTGACAAGGATCTGATCGCTCAACAGCAAGCACGGGACGCGGTCGAGGCCGCGTCGTTTGCCTTTCAGTCTGTCGCGAAACTCAGTCAAACAAAGATCGATGAGATCTGCGAGGCGATGTCACAGGTCGCCCTCGCCGATGCGGCACGCCTCGGCAAAATGGCAAGCGACGAGACCGGTTTTGGCAAAGCTGAGGACAAACGCGAAAAGAACCGCTTTGCCGCCCAGGATGTTTGGAACTACTTTCGTGATCTGAAAACTGTTGGAGTTGTCCGCGAGACTGAAAGTATCGTTGAGATCGCGAGCCCACGCGGGGTCGTGGCGGCGATAATACCATCGACAAATCCTACCTCGACCGCGATCTACAAGATAATTATTTCGATCAAGTCGCGAAACAGTATTGTGCTTTCGCCACATCCGTCTGCGGCAAAATGCATCGCCGAGACAACTCGCGTTATGCGCGACGCTGCGATCAAACACGGGCTGCCGCCTGACGCGATCATTTGCCTGACGAACTCGACGATCGAGGGCACCGAGGCTCTGATGAAGCACAAAAAGACGGCCGTCATTCTCGCAACCGGTGGCACGGGCCTTGTGCGGGCGGCGTATTCGTCGGGTAAGCCGGCCTTTGGCGTCGGCCCGGGCAATGTACCGGTCTTTATCGAACGTACGGCAAATGTGTCGAAGGCGGTGAGCGACATACTGACCAGTACGTGTTTTGACAACGGCACGATATGCGCTTCGGAGCAGTCTGTGGTTTGCGACGCACCCGTCGAGACTGAGGTGAGAGCACAATTCAAGGCTCAGGGCGGGCATTTTCTAAGTTCTTCCGACGCCGAGGCTGTTGCAAAGGTTTTGCTGACGCCTCAGCGTACACTCAACGCAGGTATCGTCGGCAAATCGGCAGCGTTTATCGCTGATCTGGCCGGAATATCGATCCCTGACGGCACGCGGTGTTTGCTTGCCGATTGTGCGGGTGTCGGCCGCGATCATCCGTGGTCGATCGAAAAGCTTTCGCCGATGCTCGCATTTTTTGTCGAGGACGGCGTCGAGTGTGGTGCGAACCGGTGTCAGGAGATACTGCAATACGGCGGTATGGGACACACTGCCGGTATGCATACGCAGGATCGTGCGGCCGCGATTGCGTACGGCGAACAGATGCCTGCGGCGCGTGTGATCATTAATTCGCCGACGACTCACGGAGCAATCGGGTTTTCGACCGACCTGCCGCCCTCAATGACGTTGGGATGTGGTTCGTGGGGCGGCAATGTCACGTCGGATAATATTTCGCCCGTGCATTTGATGGACATCAAGCGTGTTGCGTTTGAGACAAAGCCGGTCAATAAGCAGTTGGCGATTGGCGGTGGGCAGTTGGCGGTCGAGCCGGCGTCCACTCAGCGACGAACCGTACCGAAACGTGAGGATATAGCTGCAATCGTGGATAGTTTTCTTAGCAAGAAGATTGCGGCGATGCCACCGGAGCCGACGAAGGCGGAACCCGTGAGGGTCGAAACTCCTGTCGCACCGAAAGCGGTAGTTCACGAGATCACGCCGGAGAACGCTGTGCAGAAACCGGTACCGATCGCGACGGTGGATTTTGTTAGCGAGGACGATGTCCGACGGGCGATTGATAAAGGAGAGAAAATCTATATTTCGAAAAAGACTATCCTGACGCCATCCGCACGTGATCTGGGCGAGGAACGGGAAGTTTTTGCTAGAATCTAGAAGATGGCTGAGGCGGTTGCTGAAAAACAGATCTGTGAAAAGTGCGGCGTCGATGTCCGCGAGAATACCGCATTTTGCTACAACTGCGGCGAGAGTGTTCTGCCATTAGTCGATGACGAATCGGCGACAAACGCTGCCGCGACTGACGTTGACGATGAGACCAAAGCGGCACTCGACGATCTCGCCGATAAATTTAAGATCGATGAAGAAGCAGACGGCCGTCTGGCAAAGGCCGCGGCCGAACGCCGAAGGAAACGTGTCAGTAACCGAAAGAGCGTTCGATACGAATGGCAGCCAACCGAGGATTCGCCGAATTTACTTTTTCTTCTGCTGACCGGCGTTATTTTCGTGATCGCGGTCGTAGCGGTTGTTTTGACGGCGGTTTGGAAATAATATGATCGCAGCGGGAGCCGTATTTTTTCTAGCGATCGCGATCGGTATGGTGGTGCTTGGCGTGGCAATATTCTTCCTCTCGCGTCGGCGAAAAAGGTGATCAATATGCAAGCTCTTGGAATGGTCGAATGTTTTGGCCTCGTGGCAATGATCGAGGCCGCCGATGCGATGGTCAAGGCGGCCAACGTCGAACTCGTCGGCTATGAACGCATCGATGCAGGTCTGGTTACTGCCATTGTGCGCGGTGAAGTTGGTGCCGTAAAAGCTGCAGTCGATGCCGGAGCCGCGGCGGCGCGGCGGATCGGTACGGTTACGGCGACACACGTTATTCCAAGGCCGCATGAAGAAGTTGACCAAGGTATTCCTGTTTTATCCACTGGCGAGACTACCCGTAAGAAGATATCTGGATCGGTCCCGGAAAATTGAGGAGGCAATATGAGAAGTCTGTCTTGGTTCGCACTTATGCTCGTTTGCTCGGTTTTGGTATCAGGTCAAAATGCATCACCGACACTTTCGGAAGCTCAGAGATCGCTGAAAAGGCTTTTGGATAAAGATGCACCGTATGTTTCGAGTGTTAAGTTTGACGGGTGCCGCCTATCTATTCGCTCGGTTAGCCGGCAATCGTATTGGTCGGGATCAAGGCCTAGTTCAACAGTTGCGGGTTCGTTTCCTCGGGACGATTCGGCCAACTATCTGAGCGGTGGGGGCGACCAGCTAATATTTGAGGGCCGCTCTAGCGTTTATGAGTTTGATCTGGCAAAGCTTGATGCGTCCAAACTTTTGATCGGGCCGATCTCGAAAAAAGGACTTGCTTCAATAACGATAGAAGATGAACCAGCTGGTCTAATGGTCGCTAAAAAGCCGGACGCTATGCTCACCATGTTCCAGCCGGGCAGATATATTATCGTAACCAAAAAGAAATCCGTCGAAAGGACCGTGCAGGCTTTCCAAGATTTGGCCGAGGCCTGTTCTGCTGCCGAAAAGTAGAGTCTCGCAGTTATCACAAACTATTCGAGCCGAACCTCGCTAACGAGATTCGGCTCTTTATTTTTGACAAATGCCTTCAACCGTTATGGCTTGGTCGGTGTGGCAACGGGTTTGGCGGGCGTTGGTGCACCGCCGTCGGCGGTGCGGCCGGCTCGGGTTACGGCGATGCGTTTTTGGGCATTTGGGCCGTCGGCGACCTGGACCTTGATCTGACGATAGGTGCCGTCGCGTTTATCGTTTGACGGGATGTAGCCGATCGAATACTGGGTTCGGAGTTCGCTCGAGATCTCTTGTGCAAGACTTGGTAACTCACCGGCCGATTTCGGGAAGTAGGCCTTGCCGCCGGATTCGGTCGCGATACGTTCGAGAAAGGCTTTCGCCTTACCCTGTGGGCTCTTGCTGATAAAGCCGCCCTCTTTGCTGAGATCTTCGATGAAGCCGACGATATATATTTGGACTTCGGACTCACGCAATAGCTCGAACAACTGCTTTTCGTTGTAATAGCTGTTGCGATCCTCACCGTCCGTCACGAGGATCAAGGCCCGGCGTTTGCCGACATCGGTTTTCTTTGACCGTTCGTATTCGTCTATGTTTTCGACTGCGAGATAGACGGCGTCAATCACCGCGGTCTGGCCGCCCTCGATGTACAAATTGTCCAACGCATCGTTTAGATCGCCTTTGTTGGACGTAAACGGTTGCTCGATCTCGATCTTGTCGCGGCCGACAAAGCGGATAATAAGCGTTTCGTCATCTGCCCGGTTAGTGTTGACCAACACTTTGCCGGCCTCGACCACCTTGTCGAGTTGCTGACGCATCGATCCGGAGTTGTCGATGACGATGCCGTAATTTGTCGGAACTTCGGACTTGGAGAAGAAGTCGATCTCCTGCGGAACGCCATCTTCGAGAATTTTGAATTCACCCTGGGCAATGTTATTTACAGGGCGGTTGTTGCGGTCGATGACGCGAACGTTTAGGTTCACGAGCTCCGTGTCGATCTTAATGACATCGTCATCCGGTGTTGGCGATGGCTTGATCGTAGGCGCGACGGCAGGCGTGGCGGTTGAGGTGGCTGTCGGTGTCGGCGTCTTTGTTTGAGCGAAACTGGATGTTTCACCCACCAGAGAAAACCAAATACCGGCCAAAAATGCGGTTGTGATAAGGAAAAACGCGATTCTTTTCATGCTACCGACCTAAAAAGACGTAATACTAGCGAAAATTCGAATTCGGCGTGGCGTAATAGCCTTCACGCGAACGCACAGTTAGACGCGGTAACCCTCTCGGGGGTTTTATCTTAACTTTCACCTTACGCCATTTTCCGTCGGGTTGGAAGTCTTTTGGAATGTAGCCGATCGAGTATTGATTGCGGAGTTCGAGAGCGATACGCTCAAAAATCTCGTCCATCTCGATGTCTGTCTGCGGATAGAAAGCTTTGCCTCCGGTCACGGACGAGAGTTCGTCGAGAAAAGCCTGACCCTGCATACCGACCGAACTTCCGGCATCACCGCGATCCATAATGCCGACCGAGTATGTGACGACATCCGATTCTTTCATCAGGCGGCGAACCTCACCGAAGTTATAGCGGGAAGCATTGTCCTGACCGTCGCTGATGATGAGCATCGCACGCTTTTGATGTGTGCCACGCGTGACGCGTTCGATGCCAAGATAAACGGCGTCGTAAAGAGCGGTGTTTTCTTTAGGTTTAATAAGAGTGAGTTTTCTCAAGACGGCCTCGCCATCGCGTGTGCGGTCCATCAGAAGCTGCGCACGATTGTTAAACGCAATAAGAAAATACTCGTCCGACGGATGGCTCGTGCCGATAAACCGCTCCAGAGCCTTGCGGGCCTTGTTGATCTTGTCGCCGCTCATCGAGCCGGAAACGTCAAACAAAATTCCAACAGAAACCGGTGCATCGGCATCACTAAAATACGTGATCTCTTGCTCCTGGTTATTGTCGAAGATGGTAAACGCGCCTTTGCTAAGACCCGAAACATAGCGGCCATAAGGATCGGTAACTGTAAGCGTGAGCGAAACAAGATCGGTCTTGACGCGGATACGTTCGTCCGGATCAACGGGTGCGGGCGTTGGTGTGGGGTTCTGGGCGATAGAGGTAAGGCCCAAGCAAAGCGCAAACAGAGAACATACGAACAATCGTTCGAAACTGAAGCGGAGAGCTTGCATATAACGTTGATCAGAGCCTTGTATCTTCTAGAGTCTATTGAAAGTGTACAGCTTCCGCAAGATAATTTTATGATGTTGTCCGGTTGTCGATGGTTGTTTGCCCTCGGAAATAAAGTGAATATGATCTTGCCGCAACTAACAGGCACTATTTGCGTGATATACTTCGACCTATTGGCCGATCGCTTAGCCAGAAATGGCTATGAAACAGGCTGTCGTGTTTATTTATGACCGAGTTCATTTGCCGTCTGGGAACGCCGTCTGGCGAGATCGTGACAAGGATCGTTGAGGCCGCCGGGGCCGCCGAGGCTCGCTCGCGCCTCGAGGGTGAGGGCTTTCGCGTGTTCGCGGTCTCAAAAGCCGAAGAAGGTCTGTCCGCTGTCCTGTCTCTGGGCGGAAATAAGAAAGGGAAGGTTAAACAGGCTGATTTTCTTCTCTTTAATCAACAACTTTCCGCCCTGCTCAGAGCCGGAATCCCCGTTCTGCAGGCGATCGGGCTGCTAAAGACACGGGCCGGTTCGGCAAATCTGCGTGTCGTACTCACCGATGTTGAAGAAAAGATCAGGAACGGTGTGCCGCTTTCCGAGGCGTTTGAGGCACAGGGACTGTTTCCGCGGATATACACTGCGTCGCTGCTTGCCGGTGAAAAGAGCGGTGCCCTCGACGATGTTCTCGCCAGGTTTGTGACATATCTGCGGCGCAGCGTCGCGGTATCGCGAAAGCTGCGCGGTGCGCTCGCCTATCCGGCGTTTTTACTGCTCGCGGCGGTTATTATGGTGGCGTTTCTGACGCTTTATATCGTGCCGCGAATGTCAGATCTCTTTAAGAGCCTTGCTGCGAATCGTACTTTGCCAACGGTCACTCTGGCCGTACTGTGGGTCTCAAATGCGATCGTAGGCAATATTCTCTGGCTAGGACCGTTACTGATCATAGTCGGGTTAGCCCTGTTTGTGTGGCTCCGAACGGAGAGTGGTAAATTATTGCTGCACAAGGTCTTGCTGCGGATACCGATCGCCGGCCAATTGATCCGGAATATGGCGACGGCTCAATTGACACGCTCGATGTCGACGCTTCTGTCGGGCGGTATCACGGTGCCGGATTCATGGGATATTTCGTCGCAATCCATCAACAATCTAGAACTCAGACGCCGCAGCCAGAACGTTTTGCCGATGATCCGCGAGGGCCGCGGCTTCACCGAAGCGCTTGAAATGGCAAATTGGGTGCCGCCACTTGGTCTGGACATGATCGGGATCGGTGAGCGCTCAGGCAGTTTGCGCGAGATGCTCGACGAGGTGGCGTCATTCTACGATGCCGAGGCCGAGGTGCGCCTCGAGCAGTTTACGACTCTGCTAGAACCGATGATACTGCTTGTTATGGCTGCGATCGTGGTGACGATCTTGCTCGCGATCTATCTGCCGATCATCCAAATGATCTCAGCCGGGCCGTCGGGCGGACGAAGGTAGTACCTGAAGGAGAAGAAATGCTAACACTGGAAGGAACATATAAAGACGGTGCCATTATCCTGTCTGAACGACCGACGGATTTGCCGGAATCCCGAGTGCTCATCACGTTCATCCAGGCGAGACAAGTTGATTTATCAGCGAGCGGAGTTGACCGAAATCAGGCTCTCGACCTAAGGCACCGGCTTTCGCCAATTGCGGACGATTGGAATATGGCGGAAATGGATATTTATGATGTCGATTAAACGCGGTGGTATTGTCCGCGTGCTATTTCCCAACTCCGATCTGTCGACCGCAAAGCGTCGGCCAGCTCTGATAGTGCAGGCGGACGATTTAGACACCGGATTGCCGCAGGTACTGGTCGCGATGATCACGAGCAATATGCGAAGGTCGAATCGAGTTTCGCGTGTAACGGTTCTCTTAGAGAGTGACGAGGGCCGAAACTCGGGTTTGCGCCTTGATTCCGTTATCATGTTGGACAATATCGTTACAGTACTGATGAATGAAATCGATTCCACGCTTGGAAGTATGGTAAACATGGCAGAAGTTGACGAAGCCTTGCTTCGCACCTTGGGCCTCAACGAAGTGACTACGAATGAATACGACAATTGATAGCGAAACCACACCAACGTCGGCCCCGAAGATCGACGTCGCCAACTTTCTCGACAAAGAGCCGCCCGAGGTCACAGAGGCGAAGGCTCTCGCGAAGCGATACCGTATGCCCTTCATCGATCTCTTGCCGCCGGAAGGGGCGTCGCCGATCGATATCGAGGAATTGGCACGTATCCCGGTCGATCTGATGCTACGCAATCAGTTCGTACCGCTCCGTCGCGACGGCAGTGATCTGCACGCGGCGATGGCCGATCCGACCAATTTGGAGCGGCTCGACGAGCTTGAGAATGTTCTTAATGTTCGCATTGTGCCCTATGTCGCGACCGCAGGAGCGATCGATGTTGTATTGAGGAAAGGCGATTCCACGCAGCGTGTCCTACAGGAGGCCGCGTCAACATTTAAGATCTCGCTGGTCAAGGAAACCGATAACGGCGATGAGGTCCTCGACCTCGACCGGCTCGCCAATGACAGCGAGATGTCGCCGATCATCAAACTGGTCGATACCATCCTTTACAATGCAATGGAATCGCGTTCGTCCGATATTCATATCGAGACACGCGAACGCGATGTACAAGTGAAATTCCGTATTGACGGAGCTTTATACGCGAAGGTCGATCCGATCGATATTGCATTTCACCAAACGCTGATCTCGCGTATCAAGGTGATGTCAGAATTAGACATCGCCGAAAGACGCATCCCGCAGGACGGGCGTTTTCGTGTGCGTTACAAGGGCCGCACGGTCGATTTCCGCGTCTCGATCATGCCGACTGTATTTGGCGAGGATGCCGTCATTCGTATCCTCGACAAAGAGCAGATCAACGAGAGCTTTAAAAACCTTGACCTCGATGTCGTCGGGTTTGATATCGAAGATGTGACTAGATTTCGCATCTACATCAAAGAGCCTTATGGCATGGTGCTAGTGACCGGGCCGACTGGTTCGGGTAAGACAACCACTCTTTATGCGGCTCTCAATGAGATCCGCAACGACGAGGACAAGATCATTACGATCGAAGATCCGGTCGAGTATCAGCTTCACGGCATCGTTCAAATTCCGGTTAATGAAAAGAAAGGCCTGACGTTTGCCCGCGGATTGCGTTCTATTTTGCGTCACGATCCGGACAAGATCATGGTCGGTGAGATTCGTGACGAAGAAACCGCGCAGATAGCTATTCAGTCGGCCCTGACCGGCCACCTTGTGTTTACGACTGTTCACGCCAACAACGTCATCGACGTTATCGGTCGATTCCTAAACATGGGTGTCGAGCCTTATAATTTTGTTTCGTCGCTTAATTGCGTACTGGCTCAGCGCCTGGTTCGCCTTCTATGTCCAACCTGCAAAAGGGCTTACGCTCCCACGGACGAGGAACTCACCGAATCAGGAATGCGCCGCGAAGACATCGCTGTCGATCAGGTATTCTTTCGCAGCGTCGGGTGTGATGCCTGCAACCACACCGGTTATCGCGGACGAACAGCGATCCATGAACTCCTCGATATGTCCGACACCATCCGCGAAATGATCATCGAACGCCGTCCCGGATCCGAAATTCGCCGTCAGGCCGAAAAGGAAGGTCTTTCTAGTCTGCGGGAATCTGCTGTTAAGAAGGTTTTTCAGGGTGTGTCGACGCTGCACGAGATCAATCGCGTTACATTTGTCGAAGAGATCGGAAAGGCCTAGTCAGAACCGCCCGCTCACGCAGGCGGTTCTGACAATAGCCTTGCGTAAAGAGCCGGATCGACATTCCCACCGCTCACAACAAGACAGATTTTCTTACCGGCAAAGCTCGCTTTATCAACCAGTAATGCTCCGAGGCTAAGCGCCCCTGTCGGCTCGCATTTTAGGTTTACGAGTCCAAAATAAAGCCTCAGTGCCTTGGCTGTGAGGTCATCAGGAACTTCGATAATCCCGGCTACTCCGTCCTTGATTATTTCCCAATTCAGTTTGCCGAGTTGAAGAGTGCGGGCCCCGTCCGCGATGGTCATTGGCTCCGATTCGTTTGCGACGATCTCACCGGCCGCAAGTGAGCGGGCCGTGTCATTGCCTAATAGCGGCTCGGCTCCGAAGACTCCTGTTTGCTTAGAGTTGCGGCGAAAAGCTGAGATGACACCTGAGATCAGGCCACCGCCACCGACTGGGACGATCACAGCATCAAAATCGTATTCGGAAAGCTCGTCACCGAGGCTTGCATTGCCTTCGATCACGAATTTATCGTCATACGGGCTGGCAAAGTAAGCATTCGGCATCTCGGCCCCAAGTTGAGCAATGCGTTCGTTGCGGCTGACCTTTGCGACATCGACGAGATCGACAGTAGCCCCGAAACCGCGAACGGCATCGATCTTCACCTGGGCCGATATCGAGGGCATTACGACAGTGCATTTTTTGCCCAGCAATTTACACGCATAAGCTAAGGCTTGGCCAAAATTGCCGGAAGAGGCGGTCAGAAACTCGTCATTCGAAACATTCGAAACGACATTGTACGCGGCACGGAATTTAAAGCTTCCGGTATGTTGGAAAGTTTCGGTCGCGATCGTGATATAGAGGCCGAGGTGATCGCAAAGCTTGGAAGACTTAACAAAAGTCGTCGGGCGAATCGCGTCGAGAAGTGTTGTACTCATGATCTCAATTGTAAGTTGTAAATTAGCAAATTGTTAATTGGTACAAAGATAGTTACCTAACCAATTAACAATCGCCAATGGACAATTTACAATGGTGATATGCAAAAGGCTCATTTTGGAATGATCGGCCTCGGTACGATGGGCCGTAATTTTCTGCTCAATATTGCCGAACACGGTATTCAGAGCGTCGGGTATGATCTCGACGTTGTAAAACGCGACCTTTTATTAAAGGAAGGTTTGGACAAGCCACTCGATGTCGGCAGCGACCTCGCCGATTTTCTCTCAAAGCTCGAATCGCCGCGTAACATCATGCTGCTCGTCCCCGCCGGGCCTATCGTCGACAGCGTGATAACCGAACTCCTACCGCATCTCGAGAAAGACGATCTCATCATCGACGGCGGAAACTCGCATTTTACCGACACCGACCGCCGGATCGCCGATCTCGAAGCAAAAGGCGTTGGCTTCATGGGCATCGGGGTCAGCGGCGGCGAAGAAGGTGCGCGTCACGGGGCGAGCATTATGCCCGGCGGGCGAAGAGACTTTTACGACCGTATCGCGACCACTCTGCAAGCCGTTTCCGCAAAGGTCAACGGCGAGCCATGCGTCGCGTACATGGGCGCGGGCAGCGCCGGGCATTTCGTAAAGATGGTGCACAACGGCATTGAGTACGGCATGATGCAGCTACTCGCCGAGACCTACGACTTCATGCAGCGAGTCCTGCGGATGGCGAACACTGAGATGCACCGGACATTTACAGAGTGGAATAATGGCGAATTAAACTCGTTCCTTGTCGAGATCACTGCTGAAGTTCTGCGAAAGACCGACCCCGAAACGGGCAATCCGCTCGTCTCGATGATCCTCGACACCGCCGGGCAAAAAGGAACCGGGAAATGGACATCGCAGGCGGCGATGGATCTCGGAGTGCCGATCCCAACGATCGATTCTGCTGTTACGATGCGTCAAATATCGTCACAAAAGGTCGTGAGAACGACCGTTGCCGCCAAATACTTCGGCATGAGCACGTCCGCCGATCAGAGCCATTCGAGAACCTCGGTCGGCGAACTCGAGGACGCGCTTTTCTGCGCGTTCATTCTCACGTACGCCCAGGGAATGTCGCTGCTCCAAAAGGCGTCTGTGGAAAGCAACTACGGCCTCGATCTCGCCGAGATTGCAAGAATCTGGCGCGGCGGCTGTATCATTCGCTCCAAACTGCTGGAATCGATCCGAAAGGCCTATACCGTCGCCCCAACACTCGAAAACCTGATTCTCAATCCGTCGTTTAGCGACATGCTCAATTCGCGTGTCAGCTCGCTCAGAAAAGCCGTCGTCGCCTTCAATGAAAACGGCATTCCGTCGGCATGTTTTTCGTCGGCTCTCGCATACTTCGACGCCTTCCGCACCGAACGCCTGCCCGCCAACCTCATCCAGGCCCAACGCGACCTCTTCGGCGCCCACACCTACCAGAGAATCGACATGGAAGGTACATTTCATACGGTGGATTGGGAGAAATGATCTCTCGGTGATTGAACCCCCGCAGTGCCCTTACTTCGTGCGGGCTTCTGCAACAAAACGCGAAAAGGCCGCGATCGCTCGCGGCCTTAACTATTCACTATTTACCGTTGACTAATCACTGTTCCCTTAGCTTTTTGGTCTGAAGCCGACCCAGCCGGTGTCGCCGTCTACATATTTGAAGTTTGAGCGGGCCTGATACATCCAGCGAAGGTAGACGAAACCGTTTGCGTAGATGTATGTCCAGCCGGAATATTGGATCGTGCCGTTGCGATCGAAGTGACCGAAGGAGCAGACGAGACCGGCGACGCCGTTGCTTGGGGCGGCGGGTTTGCAACTGTCTTTGTAAGTCTTAAGCACGCTGCCGTCCTGTGTGTAAACTTCGAAGTGCGAACCGTTGTATGCGTAGGCTTTGCCGTAGAACTGGCCGTTGCTCTGGAAGACGAGATCGGTTGTTCCGGTCGCTGTGTCGGTTCCCGTCGCTCCGGTGGTCCCAGCCGGGCAGTTCGATCGAACACCGAGTAAGCTGATGCAGCCCTGTGCGTTTGAAGTTGTTGAAAAGGTGCCGATGAAGATTGCTACGATTGCGATTGCGATTGAATTCTTGAACATTTTATTTTCCTCTCTCTTAATTTTTATTGGCTGCTATATCAGCCTCACCGTGTTAATGTCGGAAACCAAAAAGTATTTCAAGAAAAGTGTCGAAATATTAGAAAAATATTTTGAAAGCTCGCTGAAGCCCGTAAATACAGCGGTTTCAAGCCGGGCGGAACGCAAAAAAAAGACGGCCGGAATCTAATTTCCGGCCGGAACTAAGAAAGGCTTTCACGAAACAGGTCAGCGCCATTCGCCTTGGAGTGTGAATGCGGACCAATAATACGGGTTTGCAAATCGTTTGTTTTTCGACATCGAGATCTGAGCTTCCCTGAGTGCGGCAGCCGGCCTAAGTTTTTTGTCGCCGAGCATGCCTTTGTAAAAGAGCTGCATTAGTTCGGAAGTCGCCTGGTCGTCAACGGCCCATTGGCTCGCAACGACCCGACGCGAGCCGGCGTACATAAATCCACGCGTCAACCCGACCAAGCCCTCGCCTTTTATCTCTTTCCCGAGCGCCGTCTGGCAAGCGCTCAATACGATCAGATCGGCCGGCAGTTTGAGATTGTAGATATCGTTCAAACGAAGGAAGCCGTCCTGCGGCTTTCCTTTCTCATCGACGAGAGAAAGGACGATGCCCGACAGCTCCGGATGGACACTGTTTAGGATGCCATGTGTCGCGAAATGAATTATTCGATACTGTGCGAGTTCCGGATCGGTGACGGTCGCGATACTGGCTTCAAAATCTATCGCCTGTTTTCTGTCGGCTTCCGGTACGAGCGACAAGATGTTCATCGCTTCGCGTCGGGTACTGGGAAGGCGGGGAAGCGAACCCGGCAGTCCGGCGTCTCGCGTTGCATTTGTAACGGCGTTCGACGGAGGCGGAGGCGGTGGCGAACCCGGGCGGCCGACTCTGGAGTCGTTTTCGTCAAAGACCGCGTCAGCTATCGCCGCTATACTTTTCGGCGGCCTGATCCTGTTTGCGTCATCATCTCTTAGGGCCGCTAATGTAGACGCCGACGGCAAATAGATCAGCTCGTGGTCGGCTATTAACGGGGTATTTGTCGGCCCGGTCGTAAGTGCGGCGAACGGAATGTATCCAAGAACACCGTCCGCGACGATGGCGAGGCGTTTCGTCCCCAGATCTGCGATCGCGGGCTCTATCAATATTTTGCCAAGCTCCGCACCTGCTTTGCGGGCTACGATATCCGCTTCCGGATTTTTGACCGCTTCGTACAACGCTCTCGCTGTTACCCCGATATCCGCACGGTTAGGAAGGCGAAAGCTCTTTATCGAACTGTTCGAGACTACCCACAGATAGCTATTCTCAATACCGAGCGAATATTCAAGAAGCAAGGTATCCGGATCGAGCATCTTTTGAATGTCCGAAAGACTCGAAGGCTGCGGTTGGGCCAGAGCTGCGTAGTGCGGATTCTTTTGCTTAATTTCGGCCTGAATATCCTGATACTTTATTGAAAGTGCCAGGATCTCTTTGTCCAAAGTCACGATCTTGAGTGGGTCGATCGTCCGCCGCCGTGCGTTATCTTTCGCATTCAACTGTTTACGAACCGCGCTTTCGGCATCGATCAGCGCCTTGTCCGCATCCTTTCGAAGGTCAGCTTTGGCCTCGGTCAGAATATCGAGCAAACTGCGGGCACGGGCACTTTCGCTTGCATGGAGAGCAAGGCCATCAAAACCCTGAGACGGACGGCGTTTGTCGATCTGCATCAATAATTCGATATAAAACTGATAGAGATGCTGGTGCGTGGCCAGATACGAGGCACGAAAGTCAGAGCTCGTGAGCCTTCCCCGGATAACCTCGATCAGAGCGATCGCAGCGCGTATTTTTGCGAGTGCCTCGTCGAGATTGCCAGTCTTGTACATTAACCGCGACACGCCGTAAAGGGCTGCGGCTTCGCCGCGTGTGTCGCCCAGTAAGCGGAACAGTCGCAAGGCTTGTTCGTGGTGATCGAGGGCCTTTGCGGTTTCGCCATTTGATTCGTGGACAAATCCCAGACTGCTAAGAGCCACAGCTTCGCCTTCGCGAAAATTCTCAGTCTTCCAGAGCAACAAGGAACGCTGATAAGACTCAAGCGATCTTCGGCGGTCGCCGCGTTTCCAGTATATTTCAGCCAGATTGGAAAGCGTCGACGCCTCGCCGTGCCGTTCGCCCGTTTCCTGAAAGGTCTTGAGAGCCTGCTGATGAAGATCAAACGCTTTTTGAGTATTGCCGAGATTATTCTCGACCGAACCGATAGATGATATGGCGTAAGCCTCGGCCCTGCGGTCGCCGCTTTGGCGAAATAGGACAACCGCTTGTTCAAAATGATCGCGGGCCGATGGAAGATCACCAAGTAAGAAATAGGTAGTGCCGATAAAATTGAGAGCATACGCTTCGCCATTTTTATCTTTCATTCCACGCCAAAGCGGTAGCTCCTGACGAAAATACTTTAGTGCGGACTCGTGTTCTCCGGTCTGGTCGTATAAGTAACCAAGGCCAGCCAGTAAACTCACTTCCAGAGCCTTATCACTCGCTCCTTGCGATAGCAAAAGGGCCTGATTCAAATATCCGATCGCCTTCTTTTTGTCTTCAAAGGACAGATCGGAATCACCGATCTCGGTCAGCGTAAATACTTCGGCACCGCGTTTCCCGGTGATCCTGAGAAGGTCGAGGGCCTGCAGAGTGTAAAGCAGAACCTGCTGCTGGTCGCCCATGTCTTCCTTGACCTTGCTTAGTCCGGAAAGCAGAATGGCCTCGAGTCGCTGATTTTTCAATGCCCTGACCAGCGGCAATGCATCGTTCAGATAATCGAACGCCTGCTGTCGCCCGCCCATCATCATGTAGAGCGGACCGAGGTTGGCGAACATTTCGTCCCAGCTTCCAGCCTTTTGAAAAAGAGCCCGGCTCTTTCGAAGGTGGTCAAGGGCTTTTGCGGTATCGCCCTGAATGTTGTTCGTCTTGCCCAAATTGTAAAGAATGACGGCTTCGCCGAAGTCGTCGCCAAGACCGCTGATGAGATGGAGAGCTTCTTCATATTTAGCAGCCGAGATCGGGTGATCTCCGGAAGCACTCGCCTTTTGACCTTCGATAAAAGTGCGTTCTGCGTCAATTCGCTTCTGGTCAGCGGTTGTCGAGGCACGGAGCGAATCGATTCGCACCTGATAGCGTCCTGTTTCTTTTGAGGTGAAATCGAGGCGATAAACACCGTTTGCGGGTGCAATAAAAAAGATCTGTTCGGGACCGCGTTTAATATTCGGGTCGTCGACAGACATCACGCGTTTACCCGCGAAATACATGGCGACCGCGACATCTGCACTCTTTTGGTCGATTACGAAATGGAGAAATTTTTCTTTATCGGTTTTGATCTCGTAAGAATGCGTTTGCCCTGCCACGATTTCCTGTTCGACCGGCTTATTTTGGACGAGCGAGAAACCTCTTTTGTCATTTTGAGCTTTTATCTGCGGGCAACAGAAAAGAACAAAAACGGCAGCGATAATTTTTAAATTCAAAGCTTTCACAGTGTTTGTAGATTGCTTCGCGGTGAATCGATTTTACCCGCGATGGTAACAGAAACACGGGTGGCGTTCAACGCAATTTCTCGTCTCCGACAAAACCGAGCGTTTCAAGTAATGCACCTCAAAACGCTCAAAAAAGGTTGGATTGAAAGTAATTTTTGGGGTTCACGGTCTGAATCCATACCAACCAGTGTCGATCATCCGCCATTGGCCTCCCGTCGACGCAGTGAGGTTTTCATTGGTCCATCTCAGATAAACAAGGCCGTTCTGGAAAAAGAGTCCGCGTCCTGAGTAGATGTGAATACCCTGGGCATTGAAGTGTCCGAATGCGCATTGGACGCCGGGGACAGCACTTCCGGGAATCAGAGCACACGAATTGCGAAAGGTCTTGATCACGCCGCCACCGTTGAAGCTGTCAATCTGGAAATGTGAACCCGGGAATACGGTTACTCGCCCGTAAGAAGCGCCGTTGCTCTGGTAGAACAACCTATTTGTTTGTGCGTAAGAAGCCACTGTCATGATCG
>JANPDK010000102.1:0-8666 GCA_031431415.1 Acidobacteriota bacterium
CGGCGTGATCGGGCCGAATGGTGCCGGTAAGACGACGCTGTTCCGTTTGATCACCGAACAGGAGAAACCGGATTCGGGTTCGTTCAAGGTTGGTGAAACCGTCAAGCTTGGCTACGTCGATCAATCGCGCGACAGCCAAGATGCTGAAATCCGGTGCGAACGTCATTCTGCTCGACGAGCCGACCAACGATATTGACGTCAACACGATGCGTGCTCTTGAGGAATCGCTCGAAAACTTTGGCGGCTGCGCCGTCGTAATATCACACGATAGGTGGTTTTTGGATCGCATCGCGACGCACATTTTGGCGTTCGAGGGGGACAGCCATGTCGAGTATTTCGACGGCAACTACAGCGAGTACGAAGTCGACCGCAAGCGCCGCCTCGGCCACGACGCCGACCAACCGCATCGGATCAAATATAGGAGTTTGACGCGGGCTTAGATTAAATTGGCGTTGCCTTTAGGCTACCGAAATGAGCAAATAATAAGCGGGCTTAAGCCCAAAGAGTGTTTGGCTAAAGCCGATTTGGTTTGACCCGAGATCCGTTGGCTAAAGCCAACGGCAATTGAAAGATGAAGTGTATTGTCGGTTTTTCTTTACTTTCATTGGCCTTCGCCGTGACGGCGTGCTCCCGCGCCGAAAATAACCAGAACATTGCCGCTCCGACGGCTCAACTGCCGCCGGCGACAACTCCTCCCCTCACGCCGTCACCGACGCCGTCAGTTCCCAATTTGCAGACAGAGCTTCTTGACGACAGAAATAAGACCACGACGGCGCCGATCGGCAATTTCGATTTCAAGAATTACTCTTACGAACTCCCGCGTGGTTGGCAGAATCCGGACGGAACGGCCGAGATCAAGCTGACCAATGGTCGCATCGCCCCGGTGTCTCGCGACGTTAACGAAAAAATGGCCGACGACGAAAGGGCCGATGCCAAGTCTCAACGCCGCATAGGGATGTCGTTAGTGACTGTGAAGTACTTTGATGTAACAGGCGATGGCGAGGATGAGGCCATCGTCGTTCTAAAAGTGGAAACGGGCGGATCGGCAATTCCGCAGCTTGTGTATGTCTTCACCTGGAATGGCAAAGGTCCCGAGATCATCTGGCCATTTCGAACGGGCGATCGTGCGGATGGCGGTCTAAAAGACGTGCGACCCGAGAACGGGAATCTTGTCATCGAGCTTTATGGTCAGGATCGATTTGTGCTGGGCCAGACCGAGACGGGCAAGATCACCGATGATTTTGAACAGTTGTGCTGCCCGATGTATTTCACAAGATCTGAGTACAAGTGGAATGGCAGGAATTTTCTGATGCAGGGCAAACGGCTGACCTACATGATGGCAGATCCGTCTGCTGCACCGATCGAGAATCAGGGCGACAAGGTTAACTCACCGCAAAAATCTAAGAAATAGTCTATTTTGCCTCGACCCGATAGCCGTTGCGAGCGCGAACAACGGTGTCTGCCCGAGTGACTCTCACTTTTATTTCATGAAACGTCCGCTCGCCGGTTTCCTCCGGCGGATAGAAACCGAGCCGATACTGGAACCTCAGCTCTTCGACGATCGATGCAAACGTGTTCTTTAGCTTGCCGTCCTTACTCGAGTAGAACCTACCGGCCGTTGTTTCGGATATCTCTCGGAGGAATTCCTCAGCCTCCTGATTCATTCGTTCGAGCCGCTCGTTCCGGCGTGGGTTGTCGCGCATAGGCGGCGGAAAACGTCCCCCAAATATCCCGCCTCGGCCACGACCCGGAAACGGTTGCGGTCTAAATCCATTTCCTTCGTCGGTCTTAAACATCACGGTATAGACGAGCGTGTCACTTTCCTCAAGCGAATGAAGCAGCACGGGGCCCGAGATGCGGCTACCGGCGTCTTTGCCGTCGGTCAGGATGATGACCGCCTTGCGGCCCTTGAGCCCCGCAAAGGTTCGATTGATCGTTTGATAGGCTGCATCACGCAAGGTCGTACCGACAATGCCGCGAGGGATCTCAGCCTGCTTGATCGCCTTTTTTAATTGGTCCTGATCGGCGGTGAGCGTACTCAGAACGTGAACGTCATAGTTGAAACTGACGATCATCGCTCTGTCGTGCGGCAGCAAAAGCTTGATAAATGCCTTGGCCGAATCCTTTATATCGTCGAGCACCGGTCGCGTGCTTTGGCTCGTATCTATTAGCAGAGCGATCGTCAACGGTTCTTCGGTAGCCGCAAAAAACTCTATCTGCTGCTGTCCGCCATCCTGGAAAATAGTGAAATCGCTTTGCGTGAGATTGGGAATGTAACGGCCATTGCGATCGCTGACGACGGTCGGCACACTCACGAGTGTGGTATTCACTTTGATCGATTCGTTCGAGATCTGTGAACTCAGATGGGTAGTGCCCAGAATGAGGACAAAGGCGAGCGAATATATGAGCTTGCGATACATATGTTTTGATTTTACTGCTGTTTTAGACGAAAGGAGCATCGAGATAGTCGCAAAATAAATCTGACTTTATATAATAAAGTACTTGATATACATAATTACTTGATGTAATTTGTATTCACTATGGCAAAGATAAGTGCATCGCGAAAGATTGACGAAGAAGATCAGCCCGTAAGTCTTGGCGATCGGGCGATCGACAATCTGGCGTTTATCCGCGAGACGATGGAGCGGTCGACGAGCTTTACGGCTGTGCCCGGATACGGCGGGATGTTGATGGGCGTGACGGCGCTCGTTGCTGCGTATATAGCGGCTCAGCAGATATATCTCCGCGATTGGCTTATGACCTGGCTGGTCGAGGCCGGACTGGCGTTTGCGATCGGACTGCTTGCTATGTGGCAAAAATCGCGGATTGTCGATAGCTCTTTGTTCTCGACGCCGGCACGCAAATTTGCACTCAGCTTTGTACCGCCTCTGATCTGCGGTATCGCCATCACTCTCGGGCTGTGGCGTTACGAGCACTACGAAATAATGGCGCCCGTTTGGATGTTGTGCTACGGGGCGGCCGTCATCTGCGGCGGTGCGTTTTCGGTGCGGATCATTCCTGTGATGGGTTGGTTTTTCCTCGCACTCGGAGCAGCGGCGTTTGCACTGCCCTCCGCCTTTGGCAACTACCTGATGGCCGCGAGCTTTGGCGCGCTGCATATTGTGTTTGGATCTATCATCGCCCGGAGGTACGGCGGATAAAATTTGGCTTGCGAGATACGCGAAAGGACGCGAAAAAATACCCTCATTTATACGAGCTGATTTTTTCCATTCAATTCATCCTTTCAAATATCCTTCCTTTCGCGTTCTTTCGCGTGTTTCGCGGGCAAAAAAATCTGATATGGCAAAGAATCTGGCAATAAGACAAAGAGACGAATCCCAGGGCCTACGCGTTGCGCGGGCAGCTGAGAATGTCTCGAACGACCTCGACAAGGTCATCCACGAGCGAATGCGGCTCGGCATCATCTCGGCGCTCGCGGCAAACGAGAAGCTCAGTTTTACCGAGCTAAAAAAGCTGCTCGACACCACTGACGGCAACATCAGCGTCCACGCCCGAAAGCTCGAAGACGCTGGCTATGTGACGCTAGAAAAATCGTTCAAAGGGCGGATGCCGCTCACCGAATATTCGATCACAAAAGATGGCCGAGGTGCGTTAAAACGATATCTCGATCATATGGAAGCGCTGATCAAAGCGATGAAGGGAGGCAGATAGAATGGGTGTTTTATTGATGTTAATGACTATTGGCGGCTTGATCGTGGCGGCAATTTTGCTGGCGGTTTCGCTGTTTAGGAAGAAGACTTGGCTTACAAAGTTCACGCTTGGCGGCGTTGCGATCTGGTTTGCCTTTTATGCGGTGATGCTGTTCGGTTTTTCGCTGGCGAGCAGCGAAACGACGCTGGCGATGAACGAGCCGAAGGCATTCTGCGGCTTTTACCTCGATTGCCACCTGCACACGACGGTGACCGGTGTGCGGACGGCCAAACAGATCGGTGTCCGCTCGGCTAATAGCGAATTTTACATCGTCAAGGTCAAGGTCTCGAGTGATGCCAAAAATCCGTCGATCGCCTTTCGTCTGCTCGAACCAAAGGCACGCGTTGTGCTCGCTAATGGCGACAAGATCGTGCGTGACAGCGAGGCGGAAAAGCTTTTGCCGACCGCCGCCGCCGATCTCGGAGCTGACATAAAGGGAAGCGAAACTATTGAAAAAGAGATCGTCTTTGACGTGCCAGCCGCATCGTCCGATCTCAAACTTTTGATCACCGAAGGCTACGGCATCGACAAGGTGATCGAGCGTGTTCTGATAGGCGACGAAGACAGCATTTTTCACGCTCAGACGTTTTTCAAACTTCAGGAACAAAACGTCGCTCAGAGCGTCAAATAATGAGCGGATAGAGATATTTGCAATGGACACATCCAATCCAGCCATAAACAGGATCCTGTTTGCCGTATGCGGGGTTGCTTTTGCGGTGCCGTGCCTTGTTTTTGCTCAATTCACCGTAAGGTTGGTTTACAGGTGGCTGACGGTCACGGATGCGGCGAACGGCTCGGTCTGGACGGTTGTCTGGGCGGTCTTTTTCCCGGCGATGACGATCATCTGTGGGTTGATAAGTTGGATGTTTTTTAAGAAAGCCCGGAGGTCACGCTTCAAAACCGGAAGCGACACTGGCAACGAAAAATGAACAAAAGCACTAAAACTGGTTTGCATATTTTACAGGCCGCCCTGATTGTCGGCGCCGCAGGCGACATTCTGTTGCGAGCGACGCCCTGGGGCCTGAATGTTTTGCTCTTTAACATCGTATTTGTCGCCGGCATGATCACATTGATCTGGCGAAACGCCCGCGAGCAGCTGAACGGGCGAACCGCGGCGTTATTCGGCGCGCAGATATTCTTTGCGTCGATGTTTGTTTGGCGCGATTCGATCGAACTTCGTGTTGCTGATACGTTTGCGATCATCACGATCTTGTCGGTTCTTTTCCTCCCGAAAATGAAGGTCGCCGCTCAGGTTGCGGGCGTATTCCACTACATCGCGGGGTTTGTGATGTCTGCACTGCACGCGATCGGAGCCCCGTTTGTGCTTATTTTTAGCGATGTCGAATGGCCGTCGATACCGAACACAGGATGGAGAAAACACGCCTTCTCGACACTCCGGGGTGTAGCTATCGCGGCGCCACTGATAATCATTTTTGGTGCGTTGTTCATGGCGGCCGATGCGGCTTACGAAGGCCTCGTTCAGCGAATATTCAACATTCCGGCCGATCAGATCTTTAGCCACGTTTTCCTCTTTGGCATCTTTGCGTGGTTGACTGCGGGTTATCTTCGCGGTGTGCTGATCAGTTCTTCGATCATTCCGGATGCCGCCGCAGCGGTTGTTTCTGGCGTCGTTCCACCGGCAAAAGAAAGTCCTGTCGAACGCGTCCGTGCCGAGTCCGGCGAATATCCTGTGACCCTGCCCGACGACCGCACGGTTGTCGAGCACATCAATATTTCAGACTCACCAAACCTCGATGCAGAGGCCCGCGCGTCAGCAAGGGTGGAACACACACCACAAGACGAAAGTCCTTCTTCTGCGAAAGCGTGGAGCTGGGCCAATTTTGACAACTCGGCACTTCCTCCTTCTTTGACACTTGGAACGGTCGAGATCGGCGTGATCCTCGGCTTGATGAACCTGCTGTTTCTGAGTTTTGTGATCGTCCAAGTGCCGTATCTTTTTGGCGGAATGGAATTGGTACAGAACACACCCGATTTCAAGCTAGCGGAATATGCTCGCCGCGGCTTTGGCGAACTCGTCGCCGTGGCTGGTCTGGTATTGCCGATCCTGCTCATCTCGCACTGGCTGATACGCAAGGAAACCCCGGTTGCCGGGAAGCTTTTCAGAGTATTTGCCGGCATTCAGATCGTACTTCTATTTATCATCATGGCTTCGGCTGTCCAGCGGCTCGTCTTGCTGACCGGCAGCCTCGGCTACGGATTGACGACCGTGCGCCTCTATCCGCTGATCTTTATGTCGTGGCTCGCAATCATCTTCGTCTGGTTCGGAGCGACCGTGCTCCGAGACTATCGGCGCTACTTCGCCTGGGGAGCGTTGTGGTCTGCGATGGTCATCCTTGGGGCGACACACTTCCTGAACCCAGATCAGTTCATTGTCAAAACGAACATCGCTCTAATGCAACAGGGCCGCGAGTTTGACGCTGGATACAATGCTGGTCTCAGTCAAGATGCAGTCCCGACCATACTTGCTTCATTGACGGAGCTTAGTCCTCGTGACCAGTGCACGGTGAGAATGGTTTTGTGGGGTCAACATTCTAGTCGCAGCGAGCAAGAGTTGTACGATCTCCGCTCATGGAACGTGTCACGTTCGACGGCCAGGACATGGCTGATCGAAAACACCTTGATTCACGGAGATATAGAGTTTAAAAGACGATGCTCGGACATTCTGAGGGACGGTTTGGGAGACAAGGCCACAGATCACCGGGAATAATTCTCTGTTCGCTCGCAAAAACCTATGGTCGTTGACGACCAGTTCAGGCATAATGGCTATCGTGAAAGACATCGCAAAACGCGACATGATCCGCGAATATCTGTCGTATTGCCGAGTCGAAAAAGGCCTTGCCGCGAACTCGATCGAGAGCTACGCGAATGACCTCGGCAAGCTCGGGGCGTGGGCGGGTAAGAATGAGCTTGAGTTGCTGACGTTGTCGCGGACGGATCTTCGCGAGTGGCTGATCGATCTTGGCGGCGGGAAACTGTCTGAGAACTCGAAACGCCGTCTGATCAGTGCGGTTCGAGGGTTTTACAAGTTTCTGATGTTCGACGGCCATGTGACCAAGAATCCGGCCGAGGATCTGGTTTCGCCGCAACAGGGATTCTATCTGCCCCGATTTTTGAATCGGACTGAGATCGAATCGCTGCTTGTTGCACCGGACACCTCGACCGAGATAGGCCTTCGCGACCGGGCAATTCTTGAGGTCATGTATGCGTGCGGTTTACGCGTTTCTGAGGCGGCAAACGTTCGGATCAACGACATTGATCTCGACGCGGGTATTCTTACGACAACCGGAAAGGGAAGTAAAACACGGCGTGTGCCGGTCGGGGCGAGTGCGGTCGAATGGGTTAAGAGCTATCTCGCGGTTCGCCGTAAGAAAGAGAATATTGAGATCGACAATCTGTTTGTTACACCTGCTGGTTCGCCGATAAACCGGCAGACGATACACGCCTCGATAGCCGAATATGCCAGAAAATGCGGCCTCGAAGGCGTTTCGCCGCACACTTTGCGGCACTCATTTGCCACACACCTCGTCCAAAACAACGCCGACATCCGCAGCGTCCAACAAATGCTCGGGCACGCAGATATATCGACCACGCAGATATACACGCACATCACCAGCACACAGCTAAAGCGCAACTACGACCGCTTTCACCCCAGGGCTACAAAACGCTAAATGCGCCCAAAATGAGTACTTACGCGCTTGCGCATTAAAAAAGACTTAGCTATTATTGAAAATTTGCTATTTGGCTCTACTTTTGCGCCGATGGCATTGAAAAAAGGGCTCGCATGGGTGGTCGAGCGGTCAAAGGCAACGGGCTGTAAACCCGTCGGATTAATTTCCTACGTAGGTTCAAATCCTACCCCATGCACCAGTTGTTTGAAAGGATAAAGGCAAAAGGATAAAGGTAAAGTAGGCGAGTTCCGCCTTTATCCCTTATCCTTCACCCTTTCTCCTTTCGTTCGCGGAAGTAGCTCAATGGTAGAGCGTCAGCCTTCCAAGCTGAATGTTGCGAGTTCGAGTCTCGTCTTCCGCTCCAAGTTTTGAGTTGCCCAAGTAGCTCAGGGGTAGAGCGCATCCTTGGTAAGGATGAGGTCCCGGGTTCAAATCCCGGCTTGGGCTCCAGTTTATAAGTTTTTTTCGACTTTTTTGAGAGGACTAAAGAGAGATGAGCAAAGAGAAATTCGACCGAAGTAAGCCGCACGTGAATATTGGGACAATTGGGCACGTGGATCATGGGAAGACGACATTGACGGCGGCTATCACTAAGGTGATGTCGAAGCATAATGCGAAGATGACGTTTAGATCGTTTGATTCGATCGACAACGCACCTGAGGAAAAAGCCCGTGGTATTACAATTGCGACTTCGCACGTTGAGTACGAGACGGCAAACCGTCACTACGCACACGTCGATTGTCCTGGTCACGCTGATTATGTCAAGAACATGATCACCGGAGCCGCACAGATGGACGGAGCTATTCTTGTAGTTGCTGCAACGGATGGCCCAATGCCGCAGACCCGCGAGCACATTTTGCTTGCACGTCAGGTCGGTGTGCCTTCGATGGTCGTCTTTATGAACAAGGTCGATATGGTCGATGACGCCGAGATGATCGAGCTGGTCGATATGGAGATCAGAGAGCTGCTCTCAAGCTATGAATTCCCAGGCGACGATACACCGATCGTTCAGGGATCGGCCCTGAAAGCACTCGAAGGCGATGCTGCATGGGAGCCGAAGATCGACGAACTGATGCAGGCGGTGGATGATTTTATCCCGACCCCTGCACGCGAAATGGACAAGCCATTCCTGATGCCGGTTGAGGACATCTTTACCATTCAAGGCCGCGGAACAGTCGCAACCGGACGTATCGAACGCGGGAAGATCAATATTAACGAGCCAGTTGAAATTGTTGGTATCAAAGAAACACGCAACTCGGTCGTGAC
>JANPDK010000103.1:0-20951 GCA_031431415.1 Acidobacteriota bacterium
TTCAATATCCGCCGTGACCGATTCTCCTCCAGCGATCTGGACAATTTCATTTAAAAACGAATCCTTGCCGATGGTAAATAAAGGTTCGTTTGAAATTTGTACAAAGACTCGCTCCTGTTTTCTGAGTTGGCCTGTTTTGAATAATTCGACCATCCTTGACTCAAGACTGCGTACTACCTTGTCGGCGTGCTCATTGGTTCCAAAAAGTTCCCCTAACTGATGCAGATTCTTCAATACGTCTGCCAGATCCTTAGGATTCGTCACATAAACAGCAATACCGTTTGCCTCAAGCGTCTTCATAAACGCCTCAATCTGCGAAGCCGTCGAGACAAAGACAATGTCCGGCTTGAGAGCGACGATCGACTCCATATTTGGCGCCATCGTGTCGCCGATCTTGGCTATTGCTTTGGCTTGCTCGGGATAATTGCAGAACGTGGTCACGCCGACCAGTCGGTCGCCCGCACCAACGGCAAATATATTCTCAGTCACGCTCGGTGCCGTGCTCACGACCCGCGTTATCTTAAGTGGAATTGTGACAGTTCGCCCTAGATCGTCTGTGACTATCCGCGTGGCCACAACCGGCTGTGCCGATGGGTTGGAATTTACGCTGGTTCCACGACAACCGGACAGCAGGGCAAATGTGACAACCAGAACAACCAAAACCTTTGCCCTTTTTCCCTTTTTACGATCAAACATAAAAACGCCCCTTTTTCCCGCATCGAATCATCGACCAGAAAAACAGGGCGTTTTGTAAAATTCACCGTGTTCGCCTGCGATGTTTTGACGCGAAACATCTTCCTTGGCAATTGCTCGAAATAGGCTGTCCGGCTTGTCGATTTTAGATGTTGGATTTTAGATTTTGGATTCGTTCAATCCAAAATCTAAAATCCCCAATCCAAAATCGCTATCACGGTGACGCGATCGCGCGGGAATCTCACCCGCTTTCCCTGTCGAACGCCACATCAACGCGGCGTCATCGAGCAATTCTCGCTCCTAAGAGCAAAACCAATTGTCACGTTTACGTGCGGCGAAGTCAATTCGGTTTGTATTCGGGAAATTCAGATGACTCTGAATATCACGGGGCGGGCGGGCGAAGCATCGGCATCGAATGGAGCGATCTGAAGATTAAGAAGATACGTGCCATCCTCGATCTCGTTGGGAACATAGATCATTTCGGTTACGGTGGAGTTAACGCGTGTTTGCGAGTTCGTTTCAAAACTCCCGGCTTCGACATTCCAAAATATGCGATGATTTTCGAGCTTACCTTCGTCAAAAATACGGTCTATCGACGGCAGATCGACGAGTAGATGTTTGAAGCCGCATTCGATAATGTACCGCATCGCGTCCGCCGAAAAATACGGCGGAATATCGTCGCCGCCATACGGACGCGTCAGTTTTGCTTCATCATTCGGCAATGTCCGGATGATCAGAGAGTCAGAACCACCTGCGATAGCGGGTGATTTAACATTGGCATTTTCCAACGTCTGCCGATAAATCACAAAGTCACCGCCGGATAACTTCTCCGGCTCGACCGAAACCAAAACCGCCGGAACCAAAACATCCTGCAAACAATCCCGCACCGAGATCCGCTCAGTCGTAATATGCCCGACGCACTCAGTATGCGTACCGTTGCAATGCGGAATGAAGGACACTCGTTCAAAATTACAACTCCCGCCGCGCCGTGTGTCGCCAACGAGATCGCCGTATTCGCATGCCGTCGATGTCGCCGGTTCGACACCGTAGGCACTCGGCTGTGGGCCGGCGAAACGCAGCGGGATCGAGATATCGATCGGTTTGGCAAGATCGATGCGATACTTAGTCGATGTGATTTCGATGGTCGCGATCATTATTCTTAAGAATTGTGTAGGTTTCGTATTTTCGACATTGTTTCGTCGAGATCGAAGTAACTCAACGAGTTGACTTCAGCGCATATTTGCATCAGCAAACGGTCTTGTGCATTCCCTTTCGATTTAGCGACCGAGTACGGTAAGTTTTCGCGGAATGTGACCATCGAGTATTTTGAGAAATAGTCCGGGTATGTCTGTTCGAGCTTTGTTTCGAGTTCTCGTTTTCTGACAAAGACCGGATCGGCAACCAAATCACGCATTTCGTAGAAATTTTCTTCGGCCATATCGGCGATGGCGTCGGTGTTCACCTTTCTCAGTTCGCCATATTCCTCATAAACCGTCGCCCAATCAATGCCGTGTTTTGCGATAAGCTGGTCGAGCACGCGAACGTCCTCAAACGCGCAGTTCATTCCTTGCCCATAAAACGGCACGACCGCATGGGCCGAATCACCGAGCAACAGAGCTTTGCCGCCAGCGTTCCACGGGAAACATTTGATCGTGCCAAGATTGCCCGTCGGATTGCCAAAGAAATCTGCGGTGAGCGTGGGCATAAACGGGACCGCGTCGGGGAACTCCCGTTCGAAGAAATTGCCGACGGCCTCTTCGGTTTTCAAATGTTCGAATGCCGCCTGCAAGAGAACCACCCCGTCTGCTGAAGCGGTAGCCACCCCTCCTTCGTAAGGAGGGGAGTTTTTGTGAGCCAGAAACAAAGTACACGTAAAGCTCCCGTCAAAGTTCGGCAAGGCGATCATCATGAACTTATTCCGCGGCCAGATGTGTAAGGCGTTGATCTCAAGGTTAGTACCGGGAGCCGTAGCGACCGGGGTATTGGGCGGTGGTATGTGTAGCTCCTTGTACCCATGCTCCAACCAAACCTGCGAAAAATCGAACCGCTCGACGCCTCCATGCAGCATCGCGTTCCGCACGGCCGAGCCTGCTCCGTCGGTTGCGATCACCGTGTCATTCTTGACCTTTGCTCCATTCGAAAACTTAGCTTCGCCGCCAACGCAATCGAAATAGACACATCGATTGTTAAAATGAAACTTTACGCCGTCATACTTCTCAGCCTCATTAATTAGTGCGATGTTGAGACCTGCACGCGAAACAGAATTGATGTATTCACCTTGGCGGCCACTGTACGGCAACAGTTTCGTCTCGCCCGAAATAGCGTGGATCATCCGCCCGTACATCGGCACGGCTTCGGCGAGCATATATTCGTCCATGCCGATCTCGCTCAGGGCGGCGATACCACGATCCGACAGCGCAAGATTGATCGAACGCCCGGCCACGACTGCTTCGAGCCGCATATCGCCGCGAGCCTCGTAAACATCAACCGCAATGTCGCGTTTGGCAAGATAGATCGCAAGCAGCGAACCCGCTAATCCAGCACCAATGATCGTGACCCTAGACATAGAAGAATTTCACCACAGAGGACACAGAGAGCACGGAGAAAAGAAAGCAAAAAGCTCTGTGTTCTCTGTGGTTATTTAATGCAAACAGTCTCGCAAAATGTCAGCAAAGCGAAAGACGTCAGCGAACGAGTTATACAACGGCACGGGAGCGACGCGGATCACGTCCGGCTCACGCCAATCGGCGACAACGCCTTTGGCCACGATCTTTTCGTGAAGCGAGCGGTCGCCTCCCCGGACGCGGATCGAAAGCTGACAGCCCCGCTCCGCCCGATCTTTCGGCGTAATTATTGAGATGCGTTCGTCGTCGATCCGGGTAATGAGATGTTCCAGATAGCCGGTAAGTCTTTCGCTCTTTTCGCTCAGCGCATCCATCCCGGCCTCGGCAAATATTTCGAGAGAAGCCCGCAGGGCGGCCATTTGCAGGATCGGCGGATTTGATATCTGCCAGCCCTCGGCTCCTCGGATCGGTCGAAATTCAGGGCCCATCAAGAATCTCGATTCTTTATCATGTCCCCACCAGCCCGCCATCCGGCAGAGATCAAATGCCTCAGCATGACGCTCGTGAACAAACGCACCACCGACCGCCCCAGGCCCACCATTAAGATATTTATAAGAGCACCATACTGCAAAATCGACACCCCAGTCGTGCATTTTCAGATGCAAATTACCTGCCGCATGTGCGAGATCAAACCCGACGATCGCTCCGGCCTTGTGCCCGGCGACGGTGATCGCCTGCATATCAAACGCCTGCCCAGTGTAGTAATTGACGCCACCGATCAGGATCATCGCGATCTGTCCGTCGTAGCTTTCGATAGTCTCGACGATGTCTTCCGTGCGAAGAATCGATTCGCCTTGCCGCGGAGCAAGTTCCAACAAGAACTGTCTCGGATCGAGTCCGTGACAACGCATCTGTGATTCGACCGCGTACTGATCGGACGGAAAAGCTCCTTTCTCGATCATCACAAACGGCCGCTCATTCGTGGGCCGAAAGAACGAGACCATGACCAGATGCAAATTCACCGTAAGCGAATTCATCACAACCGTCTCGACCGGCATCGCACCCACAATCGCCGCCATCTGTTCGGTCAAAAATTCGTGATACGGCAGCCACGGATTCATGGCGTGCATGTGCCCCTCGACCGCCAAGTTTTCCCAATCGGCCAGTTCCTGCTCCACATAACCACGGGCGGTTTTCGGCATCAGTCCGAGCGAATTGCCCGTAAAATAGATCACCTCGCCGCCATCCGACGCCGGGAAATGAAACCGGTCGCGAAAGGAACACAGCGGGTCAGCTTGATCCATGGCGTCCGCCGACAAATAGGTTTTACCTGATATTTCGTTCATTCTTCGTCACCCAACCAAAGTGCGATCACTTCGACATCGTACCGTGCAATGACCCGGTCATTGGTCAATATTCTGGCCCCATTCCGCTGAGCCTGTGCGATCAGTACCCGGTCAAAAGGGTCGCCGTGATGCTTAGGTAGTTCGGCGACTCTCAACGCGTCATGTAGACTGATCGGAAGGTTTAGCATGCCGGCCTCAGCAACCTTCGCCGGAACCAGCAACGACGGGTGCTCCGAAAGATCGAGTCCGCCTTTTGCCCACTTTATCGCTATCTCCCAAGCGCTTGCCGCTGAAAATAGCTTTTCGATCGACGGATTCCCGAGCAGCCGAATGGTTTCTTCGCTGAGCCTCTCCGGAGCACTATATGCCCAAAGAAAAATGTGCGTGTCGACCAGGACTCTCATCTAGGGAATGGTGCCTCAAGTTCACCCGTAAGGTACCCGACCGTCTCGTCGTCATCTAATGGTTCAAAGAAACTGTCGTGAACCACGATCTGACCTTTCATCGAACCGATCCAACTCGACTGACCGCCGTTCGTCGGCACAAGCTTAACCGTGTCCTTTCCATTTCGCGTGATCACCACCTCTTCGCCCTCAAGGGCGGAGTTTATCATTTGGCTGAGCTTCGATTTTGCTTCGTAAACACTAACCTTCATAAATCGATTATGACCCTAGTCAGACTAGCTAGTCAAGTCATTTTTACTTAGCCCGAGCCACTTCAATGCCGCACCATGAAACAACATTTCCTTGATCGTCTCATCATACGGCATCGAATCGATCATTTTACCGGGTTCGAGTTCGCCGAGCGGAAACGGGTAATCGCTGCCTAGCATCACTTGATCGGCGCCCACAAGATCAATCAGATATTCGAGTGTTGCAGGTTCGTGGACGAGCGAATCGAAGTATATTTTGCTCAGGTATTTCCGCGGGCTGTGCGTATTGTCGCTTGCGCACAGATCAGGGCGAACATTGAAACCGTGATCGATGCGCCCGATCGTCGCCGGGAACGAACCGCCGCCGTGGGCGAAGCAAATTCGCAAGTTCGGCAGTCTCTCCAAAATACCTGAAAAGATGAGTGAACAGATCGCCCGCGAAACCTCGGCCGGCATACCGACCAGCCAAGGCAGCCAGTATTTTTGCATATCCTTTTCGCCCATCATGTCCCATGGATGAACGAAAATAGCCATGCCGAGACGTTCGCAGGCGGCGAAGATGTCGAAGAATTGCGGCTCGCCGAGGTTGAGTTGATTTACGTTTGTTCCGATCTGTACACCTGCGAGACCGATCTGTTTGCAGTGTTCCAGTTCGCGGATCGCAAGATCTGAGTCCTGCATCGGCAGCGTTCCGAGGCCGACGAAACGTAGCGGAAATTCACGTACAATATCGGCAACATGATCATTTAGAAATCTTGAGATCTCCGCTCCGTCATCCGGTTTTGTCCAGTAGCTGAACATCACCGGTACCGTCGAAAGGACTTGAACCCCGACGCCTGTCGCGTCCATTTCTTCGATACGTTTCACCGGATCCCAACAATTCTCCTCGATATCGCGAAACTGCACACCGTCGTCACGCACCATGTGTGCACAGCATGGTTTGTAATGATCAAGCGTGATAAACCCGCCATAGCCGAAGCTATTTTTCCACGACGGTATGTCTCGCGGCAGGATGTGTGTGTGGACGTCGATCTTGAGCACGGATTTATTTTGTCACTTGTCGCTGACGAATCAAAAAGCGAAGGCCGGGAAACGCGTAATATCGTTTCCCGGCCAACGCCTAGAGTAGATACAGACTTATGGCTCGATCAGTTCTTCAGGCGGACGGGCCGCTCCCGGACCACCACCACCGGCTCCCGGAGGTGCCTGAATGTAGGGGATCTTGGCTTCGAACATCATCGCATTGAGTGCCGCGAGATCGACCGTGATAAGGTTGCGAACTTCATCCGCCGCTGCCGGAATTCTCGTTGATAGTATCTCGATCTGAGCTAATTCCCACGTGGTCGGAGCACCGGAAGTTCCCTCGATCGCACCCATTAGTTGCGCGGCACGTTGGCTGAGCGGAGTTTTTAGCTCGACGAGCGGAGGGCCGGCCTGGCTGATGTTGCTGACGAGCGACGGAGGCGTTCCCCAGTTTACGTAGATCGCATCGATCTTCTTGAGGAGGTCTTCGCCGGCAGTACGTATATTCTGCGGCACGCCGGAGCCCGGACGTTTCCATGCTTCGACCGCAGTATTGACGTTAGTACGCAGGGCGACGATCTGCTGCTGGGCCGCCTGACCGCGGGTCACGATCGGTTGAAGTTTCGCCATAGCGGCTTTCTTCTTGGCGCGATCTTCGGCCGAAAAGTTGATACGTGGATCTTCGATGACCTGAAACGTCTTAGTCAACTCTTTGTCACCGAGTTTAATCTTGACCGTGTAGGTGCCGGGATCGACGCGGAATCCCTGATTGCCGCCACCGCCGAAGCCACCTCCGCCTCCGCCTCCGCCTCCGCCGCCTCCGCCACCGGGGCCGGCGTTGGGGGGACGCTGACGCATATCCCACATCCAACGGTTAAGTCCCTTATTAACAACGCATTGTCCCCCACCGCCGCCGAGGCCAAACTGGGCGAGGATCGCCGGATTAATGCCTGCGGGAAGTCCCGCCGGAAGTCCACCCTGGCCGCCTTGTCCGGCTGCTCCTGGGGGCTGTGGACGTGTGCAATTTTGCGTTCTCATGACCGCTCCGGCAGCATCGGTGACGGTTATCGTTACGTTCTGACCGACAGCAAGGCCTTCTTTTACATAAAAATTAATCATCGCCCCGTTCGGCGGATTCTGTCCGTAAAAGGCCTTGTCCGATGTTAGCGGTTTGTTGCTCCATGTACGCCACATCACCGAGCGACGCGGATCAAACAGGTGAATATCGCTCGCGAGAACGGTGTCATTCATCTGCTCAAGGGCCGTGATGTCGTCCATTATCCAGATCGAACGCCCGTGCGTCGCGAGGATGAGATCGTTCTCACGCGGGTGAATCAGGATGTCATCGACCGGAACGGTCGGAAGATTCATATGAAACTTCGTCCAATTCGCACCGCGATCTATCGACGCGTACATACCGTACTCGGTACCGACAAACAGCAAATTTGTGTTCCGAGGATGCTCGCGAATGACGCTGACGATACCGTTGTTCTGCGGCAGATTTGAGACGATCGACTTCCAAGTCTCGCCAAAATCAGACGTCATGTAAACATAAACTTTGAAGTCACCCATTCGGTGACCGTCAAATGTTACATACGCCGAGCCCTCGCCTGACGCCGAAGCCACGACGCGACTAACGTATGTTCCCTTTGGCACTCCGGGAACCTTATCGACAATATTCTTCCACGTCTGCCCGTCACGTGTAACCTGCAAATTTCCGTCGTCCGTTCCGGCCCAGAGGACATTTCGGTTGATTGGCGACTCTGAGAGCGTGGTGACCGCCGGAAACTGCTGTACGCCATCATGCCGCGAACGCGAGTTCTTGTCCGGAATCTTACCCATTATCTGCAACGTATTACGATCAACATCGGTAGTCATTTCGGGGCTGATCTTTTTCCAGTTGTCTCCGCGTTCAGTCGACTTAAAGACAAAGTTTCCGGCGTAATAGACAGTGTTCGGGTCGTGGAACGAGATCAGGATCGGCGAATTCCATTGGAAGCGATAGTTCTTTTCGCCTTCCTCTTCGCGTGGGCGAATCTGCTTGTTCTCACCCGTACGAACGTTGCGACGAAATAGATTTCCATCCTGCGATTCGCCGTAGACGATGTCAGGATCGGTGGGATGAGGCTGTGCGAAAAATCCGTCGCCTCCGCCGACCGTGTACCAGTCGTCGTTCGAAATTCCCTGCGGATTGTTGGTCATGCTCGGCCCGCACCAGGTATTGTTGTCCTGCAGACCGCCGCAAACCTTGTACGGCATGCTGTTGTCAGCCCCGACCTCATAAAAGAGGCCGAGCGGAACTGTATTCGCGTAATCCCACGTCCGTCCGCGGTCGTAGGTAATGTTGATACCACCGTCGTTGCCTATGATGAGGTGATTCGAGTCTTTTGGGTTGATCCAGATACCGTGGGTATCGGCGTGGGGTGCGCGGGCGAAATTGCCGCTCCATGTCTTGCCGCCATCCTCCGAATATTGCATTGCAACGCCGGCGAGCCAAAGCCGTTGGTCATTGTTCGGATCGATCTTCAGCTTAGAAAAATACATCGGCCTTGGTACGGCATTGATGTCTGCCTGTCGCGTCCATGTTTCGCCTTTGTCGATCGAGCGGTAAACGCCGCCATTGGCATGCTCGACCGTCGCGTACACAATATTTGTGTCTTTCTCGTAGATCGCGATAGAGTTTCTACCGGTTTCGAGAAGGCCTTCCGGACGAGGGGTTGGTGCGTTTTCGGTGTCGTAGGGCATACCCTTAACGATCTTGTTCCACGTATCACCACCGTCACTTGATTTATAAAGTGCGCTACCCTCGCCGCTGCCGTTAAACCCGAAGACCGTTCGGCGTCGCTGGTACATCGCAGCGTACAATATCGTTGGGCTCTCGGTATCGATGACAAGTTCGGTCGCACCAGTGTCGTCGTTGACCTTTAGGACATGCGTCCATGTCTTACCGCCATCGGTCGTTTTGTAAACGCCGCGCTCCGGGCTTGGCCCCCAGAGCTTTCCCGTAGCCGCAACCCAAACTATATTGGGATCTTTTGGATGAATTACCACGCGTGCGATGTGATGGGTTTCAGCGAGGCCCATGTTTTTCCAGGTTTTGCCCGCGTCCATCGACTTGTACACGCCATTGCCCCAGGACGAACTCTGCCGATTATTCGACTCGCCCGAACCGGCCCAGACAATTGACGGGTTCGATGGAGCGATCGCGACGTCACCGATGGTCGAAACGGTCTCTTTATCAAAGATCGTCGTCCAAGTCGTGCCCCCGTTTGTCGATTTGAGAATTCCACCGACTGCCATACCGACGTAGATCACTCGGTCATCCTGCAGCGAAACCTCAATGTCATTCACACGACCTCCCATCGTTGCGGGGCCGATCTCGCGGAAACGCAGACTCGATATCGCCGTTTCAAACGGTTTAGCACCGGACGGAGCCGGGGCCGGCGTTGCCGTTGCCGCTGTTCGCGGCTGAGCAGACAACGGGAAAACGGTAAACAATAGTACTAAGCTGGAAAGGCCGACGGCCCCGAGCGCAAACAATTTTGTCATCTTTCAAAATCCTCGACGAAACAAATTTTAAGGGTAAAGCTGATCTCCAAAAACAGTTGAACTGGTTTGAATTGTCTATCAATTTAGGACAGTTCTATTGGATTAGCAACCTATACGAGAGCCGATAGTCGATGGTTTACAAAAGTTTACATAAGGCAAAACGGGCATTCTGTGTCAGAACGGCCATTTTGTCGAAAATGTCTGAATAAGTGTGTGATCCTGACACACTCATCATCGATCTCACCTACGACCGCCGCCGTCAATTCCTCACCGCCGCCACCGCAACCGCTGACGCCGCCGCTACCGCCGCTCTCACCTTTTTCACCTCCGGCTGAATTGCCGTTGGCTTTAGCCAACGGTTAGCAGGCTAAATAATTCCCGGGCTTTAGCCCGCTCGTGCCGGGCTAAGGCCCGAAGGAAGAGGGAATAGCCGCGAACCGTTGCCTAAAGGCAACGGCAATTCAAACAGCCGGAAACCGCCCATGACATTCCGTTTTCCGTTTCGCACCATTTCGCGTTAATATTTAGCCGATCTCGCAGTTAAAATATAGGAGTTTACGATGAAAGGTTATCGAGTCTTTTTACTTGGTTTGTTGTTCTCAACATTCTCAGGGCTTGTCTTTGCCCAGACACCGCAGCCTGTGTCCACGCCGGAGCAGATCGCTCGGCGGAATGCGATCGAGGCGGAACTGCAATCCATCGCCGTGGTCGAACGCAAGGTCATGGTTCCGATGCGTGACGGCAAGCGTATGCAGGCTGACGTTTACCGGCCAAAAGATTCGAGCAAAAAATACCCGATCATCCTCTCGCGAACGCCTTATAACTTTAACTGGTGGGACGTCCGACTCGGAGCTCCGCGTGATATGACTACGGTGCTCGACGCCGTGAAACGCGGCTACGCCTATATCATCATGAACGAACGCGGGCATTTCTTTTCAGAGGGAAACTACGACATTCTCGGGCCGCCAACGACAGACGGAGACGATGCGATGTCGTGGATGTCTTCGCAAGGTTGGTCGAATAAGAAGGTTGGAACGATCGGCTGTTCGTCAACCGCTGAATGGCAGATGGCGGTAGCGGCTCGAGGAAATCCCGCTTTTACGACGATGATTGCACAGGGTTTTGGCGCCGGCGTTGGCCGCGTTGGGCCGTATTATGAGCAAGGCAACTGGTATCGCGGCGGCGCCGTGCAGATGCTGTTTATCGCGTGGCTCTATGGCGAGCAAAATCAGGTTCGTCCCGTTTTTCCGGCCAACACGTCTCAGGAAGATCTGATCCGGGCATCGAAATCCTTCGACCTATCTCAGCAGGCACCGCCGGTAGATTGGTCCAAGGCACTGCAGCATCTGCCCGTGAAAGATATTTTCACCGCCGTCAATGGCCCGCGAGGTATCTTCGCCGACGAAATGCCCGTCCCGACCGGCGGTGCGATGATCAAACGCACGCCGAACGATCCCGCGTGGTACAAGGGCGGCCTTTGGCACGACAACATGAAAGTCAACATTCCGGGCTTCTATTTCATGTCATGGTACGACGTCTCGACCGGCCCAAACCTCGCGATGTACAACCACATCCGCAAGACCGCAGACAAAGATATCGCCGACAAACAGTACGCCGTGATCGCACCGGTTCTGCATTGCAGTTACACGCGTGCGACCGAAAACACCGTCGTCGGCCAACGCAGCATGGGCGATGCTCGGCTCGATTACAGCAAGATGACGTACGACTGGTTCGATCATTTTCTGAAAGGCGAGCAGAACGATGTTTTGAAGCGACCGAAGGTGCAGTACTTCACAATGGGCAGCAACAAATGGCAGTCGTCCGAATCATGGCCGCCTGCCGGTGCCGAGCCGATGAAGTTTTACCTCGCAAGCGGCGGGAAGGCAAATACGGGGCAGCGGTGATGGCAAACTTGTATCTGAGCCACCAGCAACAGACGCACCTGACACATTCACATACGATCCTATGAATCCGGTTCCGTCGTACGGCGGAAATGTTTGCTGTACCGGCAACGCTGTTCAGGGCGGCTCTTGGGATCAGAGCAAGATGGAAGAGCGAAACGATATTCTCGTCTACTCGACCGATGTCATCAAAGAAGGATTTGAGCTAAGCGGCCCGATCGACATAACGCTCTACGTCTCGTCTGATGCCAAGGACACCGACTTCACCGTAAAACTAATAGACGTAGACGAAACGGGAAAGGCGTGGAACCTCGACGAAACCATCCAACGCATGCGCTACCGCAACGGCTACGACAAACCGCTCGTTTGGATGGAAAAAGACAAAGTAACACGCGTCAAATTCCAGCCGATGAACACCAGCAACTACTTCGCCGCGGGACATCGCCTGCGGATCGAGATTTCATCGAGCAATTTTCCACGGTTCGATAGAAATATAAACACCGGCGGGAATAATTGGGATGAGGTTAAAGGCATGATCGCGAAGAACGCGGTTCACCATTCGAAACAGTATCCGGCGGAGGTGACTATTACGGTGGTAAAGAAGAAATGATTGAGTCGGACGCGGGACTGGCGATTTGGAACTTTAACCGCGATCAAAGCGTAAAACTTACAGATCAATTCTTATGTTCTGTCCAAAATGCGGTTTACAAAATGCCGACGAGACAAAATTCTGCCGTGGCTGCGGTTCGGATCTGAGAAATGCACTGGTGGTTGCTGAAGGAAAGATACCTGACGCCAGAGTTTTGTCGGAAAAGCATATTGAACTTCTTAGTTCAGGCCTACGTGGCGTACTGATCGGCTCAGGGTTTGTATTTATCGCGATTCTGGCTTTTGCCCTCTCGACACGCGGCGTGTCCTTCTCGCTGTTTGCTCTGGCATTTGGCTTCTATTTTCTTGGAACCGGCATTTCACGCCTCGTTCATTCGCGGGCGTTAAAGGCCTTGAATAAAGCCGATGCCGACGGCCCGTATTCCGCACTATCGCCGGGTGAAGCGGACTATATCAAACCTTCTAGATCGATCTATGAGACGGATAGCCTGCGTCCACTAGGCGTCACCGAACACACAACCACGCACCTTCGGATGGACGATGACGAAACGATCGCATGGCCTAAGAAGTAGTCTCCGTGTCTAAGCTTAGAATTCCAGATCAAACGTGAAAAAAGCACGGCCTCATCGTGCTGGATCGCAAGCGTATCCTCGCGTCCAACGGCCTTTGCTCTTTCTAGCCCATAACTTGAGTAGGTTCCATTACCGCTTTGCATGCATTACAGGTTCGCAAATCCTCAGAGCTGTAGAACTTCGCAAAAACTCCCTGGAACTGCGTCGTGATGTCGGTTAATTGAAAATATTCTTCATATAACTTCTCATTGCAGTTCTCGCAAAACCACATCAGACCGTCGAGTTCTCCATCGCGGCGTTTGCGTTCGATGACAAGGCCGATGGTGTTTTCGGCGCGGATCGGGTTGTGCGGGATACGTGGCGGGAGCAGGAACATTTCGCCTTCGCGGATCGGGACCTCGACGGCTTTTCCGTCCTCTTGGATAAGCACCTTGATATCGCCCTCGAGCTGGTAGAAAAGCTCTTCGCCCTCGTCCCAATGATAGTCCTTACGCGAATTCGGCCCGCCGACGACCATCACGATAAAATCGTCGTCGTCATAAACACACTGATTCCCGACTGGCGGCTTGAGCAAATGCCGGTGCTCGTCGATCCATTGTTTGAAATTAAAAGGGCGTCGGATCATAAAAATATTTTACCCGCGAAACACAGGAAAAGCACGATGTAGAATCGTGATCGAGAGCAAATTTCCTTTCTTGTTGTTTTCCATATTTGTGATTTTCGCCTAACCAGTGAGACTAATCTTAACGATGAAACCAGACTTCGAAAAAACGATTAGCGAAAATGTCGGGGTGCTGCATAAGCTCTGCCGCGTCTACACGAATAGCCGGCATGAATATGAAGAGTTGTTCCAGGAAATGCTCGTCCAGATATGGCTATCGATAAAAAACTTTCGCGGCGACGCCAAGATCTCCACCTGGATCTATCAAGTCTGTATCAACACCTCTCTGAGCTTTCGTTCGAAGGTCGGCCGGCATAACAAGCGATTCGAATCATTGGACGGCAAGGCTTTTGTTCTGCCAACCCAGGAAAACGCGGACACGGGTCAACTGCAACAACTTTACTCTGCGATACGCGAATTGAAACCGATCGACCGTGCGATAGTCAGCCTCTTTCTCGAAGACAAATCATATGAAGAGACGGCCCAAATTCTTGGCATTAGCAAAACAAATGTCGCGACGCGCCTAAACCGATCTAAAAAACAGCTAGTGGAGAAGATGCGATGAACGAAAATGAACTGAAACAGCTTTGGCAGGATGAACAAACCGCTCCCAAGATCGATTTTGCCGTGCTTATCAAACACCTTGATAAGTGGCGTGCAAAATTGCGAAAAAAGGCAATGATCGATACGTGGATACAGGTCGCAGGGGCCGGGATACTCGTGGGGCTGGCCCTCTATAATGCGAAACTGATCGCCCTGTCGGTCTTTTGCGTTGCAATCGTCATTTGGTATGTCCGCGACCTCCGTGCTTTCTACAATGTAGACGACACGGAATTGAATTCCACTGACTTGAAGCGGTCGTTGAACCTAAAGAAAGCGAAGATGACGGGTTACTTTCTCCGCACCCGCATATTGATGTACGCGGTAATGCCGCTCTCCGTACCGCTGATCTTTTATGCATTCGGCAGCTTTGATCCACCATCGATCAAAGTCTGGCATTGGACATTTTCGCTTGTTGAATCGTTGATCGGTTTTGAGATCATCTCGATCGTCGCGACGGAGATCGGGTTCGCACTCACATACGGACCTGCCCTAAAAGAACTGAAAGAGTTATTAAAGGAATTGGATTCCAACCAGTAGTCGCAGTCGGGGCAAACCACCTCGACCTCTTACATTTCGACGAGAGTCTTGACCGTCCGCCAATTCCGCCCAGTTGCCGCAACCTTTAGCTTTTTGTCGATAAAACCTTTGCCAACCGCGCTGTCCGTAATGTGGATCTTTAGCAGGCAAGCGATGTGGCGGCCCAGAATTGCAAATTTCTCGTTTTCGTTGCCCTGCTCCAGCAGTCGAACTTCCTGCTCATCGGTAAGCCGATTGTTCAGGAAGAAAACATGAACGTCCTTGTGGCTTTCGAACTGCCCTGCAAATGGGTTCCACGCAACTATCTCTTCGATCTCGGCCATCGGACGCACCATTACTGAAATATCGAAACCAAACTCTTTCTGAATTGCGACGTGGATCTTCTTCGCGAGCTTGGCGTCGTCCGTCTTGGTGGTTTCAAAGATCAGATTTCCGCTGTTGATGTAACTTTTTACATTCTTAAACCCGAGCGATTCAAATGTCGCCCGGAGCGTCTCCATCTTGATCATGTTCTTGCCGGTGACATTAATGCCACGGAGCAGGGCGACGTATCTCATCGTTTAGGTGCCCCGCATATCGATGACAAACCGGTAACGCACATCTGCCTTGACCGTCCGGTCATACGCTTCCTCGATGCGGTCGGGCGATATGATCTCAACGTCCGAAGTGACGTTATACTCAGCACAAAAATCGAGCATTTCCTGTGTTTCGGGAATGCCGCCGATCAAGGAACCGGCCAACACCTTGTTACCACCGATCAGTGAAAAAGCGTGAAGCGGCACTGGCTCGCTTGGCACCCCAACAACAACCATCACACCGTTGAGTGTGAGCATGCCGAGGTACGCCTTGTAGTCGTGATTCGCAGAGATCGTATCGAGCAAAAAGTCAAACTTACCCGCGACAGCCGCGACCGCAGCCGGGTCTTTCACATTCACAAAACCAGTCGCCCCGAGAGCTCGTGCATCGGCTTCTTTAGAGGGCGACGTGCTGAGAACGGTAACATTCGCTCCCATCGCGACAGCAAGTTTGACGCCCATGTGGCCAAGGCCGCCTAGACCGGCGACAGCAACGTTTGTGTCAGGGCCGACGCCCCAGCGTTTCAATGGCGAGTACGTCGTAATTCCCGCACACAAAAGCGGAGCAATGCCTGACAGATCGCCGGTCGCGCTTACCTTAAGTGCGTACTTCTCATCGACAACGTATTGCTTCGAATAGCCGCCGTAGGTGGGAGTCGTGCGATCCATTTCCGTACCGTTGTAGGTCATCGCACTTCCCTTGATGCAATATTGTTCGACGCCTCCGTGGCAAGCCGGACATTCGCGGCACGAATCGACAAAGCAACCAATGCCCGCGACATCGCCGACGCTGAATTTAGTAACCGTGTCACCGACCTGCGAGATAGTTCCGACGATCTCATGCCCCGGCACCATTGGATAGATCGACGGGATCATCGGTTCCCACTCGGCCTTGGCCTGGTGAATATCCGAATGACAGATGCCCGCGTATGCGATGTCGATCAAAATGTCATTTGGCCCGACATCGCGGCGTTCAAAATCGAACGGGCCAAATTTGGCGTTCTTGTCATGTGTTGCGTAACCCTTTGTTTGTATCACTTATTATTCCCCTTAACGTTAGTCTATAGTAGCGATCACCTTTAACTCGACAGCTATCGGTGTCGGCAATTTGTTTATCTCAACCGTCGTCCGGCAGGGTTGATTGTCAGCAAAATACTCTGCATAAATGCGATTGTACATCGCAAAATCGTCGTTCATATTCGTCAGAAAAACGGTAACATCCACAATCTGCTCCCACGAAGAACCCGCTTCTTCAACGATATATCGCACATTCTGAAACACCGACCGGCACTGCGCCTCTATGTCATACGAAACGATCTCGCCTGCGTCATCAAGCTCAACCCCGGGAATAACCTTCGTCCCACGCTCACGCGGCCCGACACCGGAGAGGAACAGCAGATTTCCGACGCGGCGTGCGTGCGGATAGAGTCCGACGGGTTCAGGGGCTTTCGACGAAGTTATTGATTCGTGATCCATGGAATAGTATTAAGTTTATCAGGAATCTAAGTGTCAGGAACAGTCCACACTGAATCCAAATCAGCGGTGTGGGAGAAATTAGTTTCAGGAAGACATTTTTCAGTTTACAATGTCTCTTAAGGGGAATATTTAATATGTCATTATTCACGAAAATAGCACTTGCCGCTTCGGTACTGGTTGCTGTCGGTTGCGGCATCGCCGCAAGCTCGGCTAACACGGCAGATCTAAAAGTCTTAGCCCCGGTCGCCGAACCTGCGGGCGAACCAGCCAAACGAACCCAAACTGCGGTGTTTGCGGGCGGCTGTTTCTGGGGAGTCGAGGCAGTTTTTGAAAACGTAAAGGGGGTAACCGATGTTAAATCTGGCTACTCGGGCGGGGACTCGAAGACCGCAGATTATGACACGGTAAGCACCGGCGACACGACACATGCCGAGTCCGTTCTCGTAACGTTCGATCCGGCGAAAGTTACGTACACACAATTATTGTCGGTATTTTTCTCAGTTGCACATGACCCGACCGAGGTCAATCGACAAGGCCCAGACACCGGGCCGCAATATCGCTCAGCGATATTCTACACTGACGTCGAACAGAAAAAGGCCGCACAGGCGTATATCGATGCGATCAATGCGTCGAAAGTCTTTCCCAAGCCCGTCGCGACCCAACTCGTGCCTCTTGTAAAATTTTACGACGCCGAGGAATATCACCAGAATTACCTCGTTCGCAACCCGACGCAGCCGTACATCGTAGCTCACGACCTGCCGAAATTGACGGCGCTGAAGGAGAAGTTTCCAGAACTTTATAAAGGTAAGTAAGATATTAGCCGCAGATAAACGCAGAAAGACGCAGATAAGAGATCAGTTCTTATCTGCGTCTTTCTGCGTTTATCTGCGGCTAAATTACTTCCCCTTCTCGGCCCAGATCTGCACAAGGTGGACGAGCGTCTCGGTCGATTTCTCCAAACCTTTTCGCGAATTAAACTCCAGCTTCCCGTGAAAATTGTGTCCGCCGGTGAATAGATTCGGCGTCGGCAGTCCTCGGGCTGTCAGCCGCGAACCGTCGGTGCCGCCGCGTATCGGCCTCAATGAAGCCGTGACGCCCGCACGCTTTGCAGCTTCGATCGCGTAATCAGTTAGCTGCGGATAATCCTTGAGCACTTCTTTCATATTAAGATAGCCGAGCACGCTGCCGTATTCGATCTTGACGTTCGGATATTTCCGCTGCGTCGCCGCGATTACTCGTTTGACGGCTTTTTCCTGCCCCGCGAGTCCTGCAATGTCGAAATTCCGCAACAATATCTTAACGGTAGAAGTCTCTTCAGACATCGTTGTCGAGTACGGATGAATAAACCCGACACGTCCCGCCGTCGTCTCAGGCCTGTTTGGGATCATCGCCGGAAATCGCGATAGAAAATCGCCAGCCGCGTATGAAGAGTTGATCATTATTCCCTTCGCCGTACCCGGATGCGTCGATTTACCGCGGAATGTGACCGTCGCGGTTCGTGCCGACCAAGTCTCGTTCGAAATATCACCGAGTTGCTCGCCATCGACGGTGTAGGCGAATTTTGCTCCCCACTTTTCGATGTCAAACTGATCCATCGGCCCGCCAACCTCTTCGTCCGGCGTAAAGGCGATCGCGATGTTGCCATGCTTGATCGACGGATTCTGCTTGAGAATATCGATCATCGTCATCAACTCTGCACAGCCCGATTTATCATCGGAACCAAGCAACGTCGTACCGTCGGCCGTTATGATGTCGTCGCCGATCAGATTCTTAAGATCGGGATTCTGGGCGACCGTAATGACCTGCGTCTTGTCGTTCGGCAACACAATATCGCCGCCCTGGTAATTCTTGTGAATAATGGCGTTAACGTTCGCCCCCGAAACCGCCGGCGACGTATCCATGTGGGCGATAAATCCGATCGTCGGCACCTTAGAGTTGTCAGCGAGATTGCCCGCGATCATTGCATAAACAATGCCCTCGTCGCTAATTCGAACATTCGAGGCACCAAGCTCCTTCAATTCCTTCTCCAAAAGACGTGCTAGCACCAACTGCTTCTCTGTACTAGGCCATTTCCCCACATCCTCAGCCGATTGCGTATCAATTTTGATGTAACGAAGAAAACGGTTCATTGCCGATTCGGACGGAGGCATCGCAGAGTCGGTGGGCCACTTATACTGGGGCAATGCCGTAATGGTAAGTACGAGAGCAAGTGATATCAACGATAAAATTCTTTTCATAACTTCACACAAACATTCTTCTCTTCCGTAAAAAACTTCAGAGCCTCGAACCCGCCTTCGCGGCCTACACCGCTGTCTTTAATACCACCAAACGGAGTCCTCAAATCTCTTAGAAGCCAACAATTGATCCAAACGATGCCCGACTCGAGTTTAGCTGCTACGCGGTGTGCACGGGAAAGATTTTCGGTCCATACGGTGGCGGAGAGGCCGTAGCGGACAGAGTTTGCGTAAGCTAAAACCTCGTCTTCGGTATCGAACGGCATGATAGTGACCACCGGGCCGAAGATCTCTTCCAGGTTTGTGCGGCAATCGTGCGGCAAACCCTCGATCACTGTGGGCTCGATGAACCAGCCTTTCTTGCAGCGTTCCCCGGTCGCTACCGCTCCGGGTACTGACCCGCCGGTCAGGATCGTTCCGCCCTCTGCTTTTGCGAGGCTGATGTACGACATTATCTTGTCAAAATGCTGCTTCGAGACGATCGCTCCGACATCAGTGTTGGGTTCCAAAGGATCCCCAACTTTTAAGGCGGAGACACGCGAGACAAAATCTAATCTGAATCGCTCGTACAATGGTCGTTCGACGAAGATCCGTGAGCCGCACAGGCAGATCTCGCCTTGGTTTGAAAACGACGAGCGGACGGTGGTCGCGAGCATTTCTTCGTAATTGCAGTCGGCGAAAATGATATTTGGATTCTTACCGCCGAGTTCGAGCGAGAGTTTTTTGAACATCGGAGCCGCGACGCGTGCGATCTCTTCGCCGGTCTTGGTGCCGCCGGTGAATGAGATCGCCTTTACATCTTTGTGAGCTACGATCGCCGACCCAACCTTCGGGCCGAGGCCGTGGACTATGTTCAGAACGCCCGGCGGCAATCCGGCCTCGATGCAGAGTTTTGATAGTAAATACGCTGTCATCGGCGTGACTTCACTTGGCTTTGCAACAACCGTGCAGCCAGATGCGATCGCGGGGGAGATCTTCCAGGTAAAAAGATAGAGCGGTAGATTCCACGGCGAAATGCAGCCGACTACACCGAGGGGCTGCCGCAGTGTGTAGTTAATCGCGTTCTGCCCGACGCTGTCATGCGATTCGTTCGCCGTATGCATCGCGGAGGTGGCGTAAAATTTGAAATTCGCGACCGCCCGCGGAATATCTACCATTCGTGCAAGCGAAACAGGCTTTCCCTGATCGACGCTCTCGGCCAAAGCAAGCGGCTCAAGATCACGCTCTATCAAACCAACGAGCCGCATCAAAATATCGTGCCTCGCCTCGGCCGACGTTGCCGACCACGCCGGAAATGCTGCTTTTGCCGCTTCAACAGCCAAATGCACATCACGATCATCCGAATCAGCGATCAGCGAGTACACCTCGCCGGTTGACGGGTCAAAATTGTCGAGATACTCGCCCGAAGCGGGCTGGACGAGTTCGCCGCCGATGTAGTTTTCGATTTGAAGCATTTAAATCATTTGCCCGCGAAATACGCGAAAGGACGCGAAAACTTTTAGATTACTTTTGGGTCAACGCTATCTATAAGTTTATGCGAAAACCGACGGGTTACAGCTTTATTTCGCGTTTTTTCGCGTATTTCGCGGGCACAATCTCTTACACCTTCGCAAACGTCAGCCCCGTCTGTCCCTGATACTTTCCGCCACGGTCTTCGTATGAGACTCCGCAATCTTCGTCGGATTCGAAGAACAGAATCTGGCCGATGCCTTCGTTTATATAAACACGGAGCGGCAGGTTGGCGAGATTTGCGATCTCGACGACGAGGCGGCCGGTCCAGCCGGCTTCGAGCGGCGTTGTGTTTACGAGCAGGCCCGCCCGCGCGTAGGTCGATTTGCCGAGAGCGACGCCGGTCACATTTCGCGGCATCTTAAAAGTTTCGACCGTCACGCCTAGGCCGTAATGGTGCGGCGGCAGAATATAGTATTTCGCCCCGTCTTCGGCGACCCGCACCGG
>JANPDK010000104.1:0-16939 GCA_031431415.1 Acidobacteriota bacterium
CGACGCCGAGACGTTCCGGATCCCAGACAAGTTTGGCTAGAATTTCGCCATTGAGGCACTTCATCGCGGCGGCTGTAATAACACCTTCAGGAGCACCACCGATCCCCATCAGGGCGTGAATATTCGTGCCGGCAACTGCGGCCGAAATTCCGGCGGAAAGATCGCCATCCGAGATTAGGCGAATGCGGGCACCGGCCGCACGGACGGCATCAACAAGGGCCTTGTGACGGGCACGGTCGAGACACATGACGGTCAGATCCTCGACATCACGGCCGAGACGGCGGGCAATATTTTTTAAATTATCCTCAACCGGAGCATCGATATCGACCGCGCCGCGGCATGACGGGCCGACGACGATCTTGTCCATGTAGATGTCAGGAGCGTAGAGCAACCCGCCGCGTTCGGCTGCGGCCAGGACGGCGATGGCGTTGTTGGCGCCGAGTGCACAGAGATTGGTTCCTTCGAGCGGATCGACCGCGATATCGACCTCGGGGAATTCAGCCCGAGCTTCATCCGAGAAGATGCCGCCGCCGAGTTCCTCACCGATATAGAGCATCGGTGCCTCGTCGCGTTCGCCCTCGCCGATGACGATGCGACCCCGCATCGGGACGGTGTCCATTACTTCGCGCATTGCCTCGACGGCGACGTGATCGGAATATTTGCGGTCGCCCTGGCCCATGGTCTTGGCGGACTCGATGGCCGCCGCCTCGGTCACGCGAAGAAAATCGAGCGACAGTTCGCGTTCAGCTTTGACGTTTTTCATCTGTTTTCCTTGAAAGAAGATCGGTCTAACTATCTTATTTGGTGGCATTTTATCACTTGTCTCACCTGATTTGACAAGTTATCCTCGGAATATTACGGTTTTAACTTGGTTCTCGTCAGACACGAGAGGAGAAATTCGAGATAAATGACCTATATTGTCACCACGCCGTGCATCGATTGTAAGTATACCGACTGCGCCGCCGTCTGTCCTGTCGAGGCCTTTCACGAAACGCCCGACCGCCTTTTGATCAATCCCGATACCTGCATCGACTGCGACGCCTGTCTGCCCGAATGCCCGGTCGAGGCGATCTATTCCGACATGTCCTACCCGCCGGAATACGCCGAATGGATGGAGAAAAACGCCGAGGCAGAGAATTTCCCGATCATCAGTACGAAGGTTCCGGCTTTGATGGGGCCTGGATGTTCGGGGCCGCCGGAATAAGAAATTTAGCCACAAAAAGGCACAGAAAGCACAAAAAGGGTTAATTCCTTTTTTGTGCTTTTTTGCGTTTATTGCAGCAATTCTCTCTTCTTACCGCCAATGGATGCCGACCCTTAAGTTAATCGGACTTGACACAGTTCGTATCGGCGTTTTCCCAACGGAGTATCTCGAATTAAAAACATTCTCGACCGCCAAGTAAACTTTTATCCCTTCTTTCACCTCCCGCGACGCATACAGATCGATCTGAGCGTAGGGCTCCAGCCGAAACAGATTTTGGTCGTCGTCGAATTGGCTACTTGACGCACGGCCTTGTAGCGCGAGTGTCCATTTTGATCGCGAGTATCTTGTTTGAAACGTAAACTGATGCCGCGCGACTTGTGGGATGTTGAAGCCGACGAGCGACTCGTTTAGAGGGAAACTGGTGACGGTCGAGTGAGCGTAAACGTAGCCTGCTGAGAGATTAAACCCGCGTAAAGAGGTTTCGCCCTCGGCCTCAAACCCAGCCGAACGCGTCGAGCCCATGTTTTGTCTTTGTCGAGCAGTGATAGTGGGAATGCTCGGCAGTGTCACATTTGCAACGGGCCCGTCAATCGTTGTTAGAAAGATATTTGTGCGGAAAAATGTCCGTTTCTCGCCGAAGTTGATTCCGGCCTCAAAGCTGTTAGCGCGTTCGGCATGGAGATTCTCATTTGCGAGAGTAATAATCGTGCCGACGCGAAAACCGCGATATAGCTCGTTTAGAGTAGGGGACCGAAAACTTCGGGATGCGTTCGCGTAAAAGGACAGCCGATCGGTAGCGTGAAAGAGTAAAGCAATCTGCGGACTGATCGCAGTCTCTTCTCGATCGGGAAACAGCGTCGCGGACACCGAGCCCGAAGGTAACTGTCGCGTGGTTGTCAGAGCGGCGTAGTTCCTCCAATGATCGACGCGAAAGCCGCCTGAAAGGATCACCTTTCTTCCTATTGCGACAAGATCACGCACAAAGGCACCGGTATTCGTCTGCCGCCCGCCCGAGCCGGAAAGCGATGTCGAAAGACCGTTCGAAAACCCGACCTCGTCGCTCGCACCGCGAACGTTTCTTGATTCGAACCCGCCAACTAGAGTGTGATCGCCCAGCACAGCTGAGATCTGCGTCGAGATACCGAAGTTCTGCACGGGTACATGCTGAACGCGGGTGAGCGATTCGCTCGTTCGGGCGGCATTTACGGCTGAGAAAACCTGATCGTAAACTTGTGTGCCGCCAAACGCTCGCCAGCGGAAGATTACGCGTCGCTGCAGATCGCCGCCCGCGACAAGTTGGCGAATATGCGTGCGATTTGTCTGTAAGCCCGTGCCGTTCGAGCGTACTTCGCCAAAATATGAAGGTGAAACGAATAACGAACCAAGACGGCCGAGATCACGACCGATACGGCCGCGAAAATTGGTGCTTCGCACTCCCGCGTACGAGTCGACCGGGCCGCGAGCAGATTCTTCGACGATCTTGTAGCCGCGTGTTTGGTAGCTTGAGGCGGAAAGGGAAATGAGCCAGTTCTTAACTTCGGAGGCGAAAAATCCCGAGCCTGAAAGCGTTTTTTGGGTTCCGCCAAATACTTCGATGCCGTAGGCGATATCGCCATCTTTCGTTGGCACCGTATTGGGCAACATGTTGACCGCGCCGCTCAATCCGCCGTCGCCGTACAGGTTCGATGCTCCGCCGCGAAGCACCTCGATGCTTTCCAATTCGATCGGCGAGACGCGATTCCATTGGATCCAGCCGCCGAAAGGGTCGTTTAGCGGCACACCGTCGAAGAGAACTACCGAGCGGCTCGCTCCGCTGGAGCCGACGCCGCGAAGCGAGACACCCTGCGTTGTAGGATTTGCATTACGACTCGACGAGCGTCGAAAGATCGAGAATCCTGCCGTTTGCCGCAGAATATCGTCGATCGTCGGGGCGGCAGAAGTCTCGATCTCACGTTTTGAGAGCGTAACGATACTCGCCGGCGTGTCGCCGATGCGCGTCTCGGTGCGGATGGCCGTGACGACGACTTCCTCACGGATCGGCTCCGGCGTCGGCTGTTGAGCGAAAACGCCTACGATGGCCAAAAAAAAGCTTGCTATTATTGGCCCCAATCGCATAAATTTACGGAAAAAGGGAACATATCACGGTTTAAAAGTATATTAACACGGGAATTGCCCTTCCCGTTTGGTGAGCAAATGTCTATGTTCGATGCAGTGAGTGCCATTTCACAAAAACACCTCCAGAGTGCGGTCGACTCGCGCATGAAGGTCCTCGTCCTTTTCGGGACGCGGCCCGAGGCCATTAAGCTTGCGCCTGTTATTCACGAACTCCGTAAAAGACTTTTCCAAACCATCGTCGTTTCGTCGAGTCAGCACAAGAGCTTGCTGACGCCTTTCCTTGCGCAGCTTGATATCGACGTTGATTTCGACCTCGGCGTGATGAAGCGAAATCAGTCGCCGAACGATATCTGTTCGCGGGTGATGGCGAAGCTCGACAAGATCCTGGCCGCCGAGCAACCCGATGTTATTCTCGTTCAGGGCGACACGACGACGACGCTTGCGGGTGCACTTGCCGGATTTAATCGAAAAATTCCGGTCGGACACATCGAAGCTGGTTTACGTAGCGGCAATCTGATGAGCCCTTTTCCGGAGGAGATGAATCGCCGCGTCGTCTCGCAGATGGCGTCGTTCCATTTTGCCGCGACTGAGCGAAACCGACGAGCTCTCGTCGCCGAAGACGTATCGAGCGATAAGATATTTGTGACCGGCAATCCGGTCGTAGATTCGCTCAAACAGATGCTCAAGAATCTGAAGCCGTCGGAGGATATTGCCGAGTTGATAAAGAAGACCGAGGGCAAGAAGCGAATTTTGCTCACCACGCACCGCCGCGAGAGCTTTGGCGAGGCGATGGGCGGCAATCTGATGGTGCTCCGCGATTTTGCCGAGAGGCACACTGATGTCGCGGTATTCTTTCCGGTTCATCCAAATCCTAATGTACGCAAAATCGCCAAAGAGATCCTGGGCAAGCGAGAGAACGTTTTCCTTCTGGAGCCGCTCGACTATTCGGACTTTTTATTCATCATGAAGGCCGCTTGGCTGATCGTTTCAGATTCGGGCGGCGTTCAGGAAGAAGCGCCGAGTTTAGGTAAGCCACTCCTCGTCATACGCGAAAATACAGAACGGCCCGAGGCGATGAGTGCTGGCGTGGCAAAGCTCGTTGGCACAAGTCCGGGGGCGTTGAGACAGATGCTTGAGGAGAATTACTCGGTTAACACATGGATCAAATCGGTCAAAGAGGTGGCAAATCCATTCGGTGACGGCCGCTCGGCGCAGCGCATCGTGAGAGTGATCGAAGAAAAACTGGCGTCAAAGGCAAAAGGAACCCGAGTCACGCAAGGGAAGCTTTTCTAAATTCCGACAGATGAAGAAAGAACCCCAAAAAAATCTGCTTACGATCCTGGTGGAAGATTACTTCCATGTTGGGGCGTTTGAGAATCTCATTCACCAGCGCAACTGGCAGAATTTTGAACCGCGAGTTGAGCAGAACACGATCAAAGCTCTCGACCTGCTCGACCGATATGATGCGAAGGCGACCTTCTTTGTGCTCGGCTGGATCGCAGAACTCAATCCGGGCCTGATGCGTGAGATAGTCACACGCGGGCATGAGGTCGCGAGCCGTGGTTTTTTTCATCGTACGCCAAAGAATCTGACGCCTGAAGAATTTCGCGAGGATCTTCGCAGAACGAACGACGCGATCGAGAAGGCCTCTGGCCAGCGGGTGGTCGGATATCGTGCCGCCGAAAAGCTGGCATTTGAACAAAGCGAATGGATACTCGAGATCCTCGCTGACGAAGGCTTTGCTTACGACGCATCGTTCCTGCCGACAAAGAATTCCGAAAAGACAAAACGCGTCGCACATCAGGTGCATAGCGACGGCAAGGCGATATGGGAATTCCCGTACGCGACCGCCGATCTGGGCGTAGGACTGCTGCCGATCTCGGGTGGAAATTATTATCGCCAGATGCCGTACACGCTAATGCGTCATGCTGTGAAGAAATGGCACGAGCGAAGCGACGACCCGTTTGTCTTCTACTTTCACACGTGGGAACTCGACCCCGAACAACCGCGAATCTCGGCGGCGTCAAAATTAAACCGCATTCGCCATTACCGCAAGCTCGATAAGATGGAGTGGATACTCCATGAGAATCTCGCTCTTTATCGCTGCACCGGCGTCGCAGATTATCTTGGACTTGCCGACGACCTCGTCTCGGAAAAGATACCGGAGATCGTTGTGGATGCGCCCAAAAAAGCCAAGGTAAAAGCGGCTGACCTGACGCCGGTCTCAATCGTAGTGCCGTGTTACAACGAAACCGAATCGCTGCCATATCTCGCCAAGACACTGCGAAGCGTCGAGAGCCAGCTTAACGACATCGGTTATTCGTCGAGGATCATCTTTGTAGACGATTGCAGCACGGACAACACGGTTGGAACTATCGAAGAACTGTTTGCCGGCCGCGATGACGTTTGCGTCGTCAGGCATGAGGTCAATAAGGGCGTTGCGGGCGGTATTGTTACGGGAATTCGAGCGGCTGACACGGAGATCGTTTGCTCGATCGACTGCGACTGCACATTTGACCCGCACGAGCTCGTCAACATGATCCCGATGCTCACCGAGGGCGTCGATCTGGTACAGGCTTCGCCGTATCACAAGGACGGCGGCGTGCAGAATGTGCCGGGATGGCGTCTGATGCTGTCGAAAGGTGCTTCGGTGCTGTTTCGACTTATTCTCAGAACGAAGATCGCATCTTATACCGCATGTTTCCGCGTCTTTCGCCGCAGTGCGATGGTCGATATTGAGCCTCAGGAATCAGGCTTTCACGGCGTCCCTGAAATGCTGGGACTGCTTGATCTCAAGGGCGGCAATATCGTCGAATACCCAACTGTTTTGGCCGTTCGCCTCTTTGGAGCGTCCAAGATGAAGACGATCAAAACCATCGGCGGAACAGTTCATTTGCTCTCACGTCTCGCAAAAATGAGACTGTTTGGGAAATCTAACACCATTAAATCTTCTTTAACCTCAACGGGGCTGGAAACGGCTTCGAAAAACATACCGAGTTAAGCTCAAAAGCATCAAGGAACGCGTAGTGCACGTTTCGCTTCGAGCAAAAAAAGGCTCGGAGCGGAAGGCGCGAAGCACATTGCCCGCCCTCGCTTATCGCTAAATATGAAAGAGAATATAGCAATTGTCGGTTCGGGTTTTCTAGGTATGGCGCTTGCCATGCGTCTGGCCGATGCCGGTGCGAACGTCACACTTTTTGAATCTGCGCCCGAGATCGGCGGCCTCGCCTCGGTCTGGGAGATCGGCGATGTCATTTGGGACAAGCATTACCATGTCGTCCTCGCCTCTGACCGCAACACACGAAACGTATTTGAAGAGATCGGCCTCGCGGATGAATTTCGCTGGGTCGAGACGAAAACCGGTTTCTACACCGACGGCGAACTGCTGTCGATGTCGAACACGATGGAGTTTCTCACCTTCAAGCCGCTCGACATTATCAGCAAACTCCGCTTAGGTGCGACCATTTTTTACGCCTCAAAAGTAAAAGATTGGCGTCGGCTCGAACAGCTCGATGTCGAGAAATGGCTGACGCGCTGGTCAGGCAAAAAAACGTTTGAAAAAATGTGGAAACCGCTGCTCAAGGCAAAGCTCGGCGACGCCTATAAGCAGACGGCGGCTTCGTTCATCTGGGCGACGATCCAGCGCATGTACTCGGCCCGGAACTCCGGAATGAAGAAGGAGATGTTCGGCTACATCCGCGGCGGATATGGCCGCGTGCTCGAACGCTTCGGCGAGACACTCGTCGAAAAAGGTGTAGAGATCAGACTCAATGCAAGAGTAAAAAATATCGAGAATCTCGAAAACGGCAAGATCCGCGTCTCGATGGCAGATACGCGTCGTCAAAAAGATACAAAGCCGAGCATCGTTACGCAGAGGACAAAGTACTCACAGTTTCAAGCCGCAGCCGCGGTCGCTCCCGGCTTCTCCGGTGCGTTCCTGTCCGAGCCGCAACTGGCCAAGGAAAGCGTAGTTGATTTCCCTCGCGCCAAAGCTAACGAGGTCTTTGACAAGGTCATTCTCACCTGTCCGTCAAACGTCGCGGCGAAGATGATGCCGCAGCTGACCAACACCGAGAAGCAGGACCTTAACGCCATCCAGTATCAAGGCATCGTCTGTGCTTCGGTAATGTTGCGGTGCTCGCTCTCGAACTATTACGTCACCAACATCACCGACGAGACGCCTTTCACAGGCGTCATCGAGATGTCCGCGATCGTCGACAAACGCGAATTCAACGGAAACGCCCTTGTCTATCTACCGCGATATATCGCCCCGGACGACGAGCTATTTGATAAGACGGACGACGAAATCCAGGAGATTTATCTTCGCGGGATGGAGAGAATGTATCCGCATTTCCGGCGGGCAGATGTCATGGCATTCAAGATATCGAAAGTGCGACAGGTGTTTCCGGTTCCGGTCGTGAATTATTCACAAGGACTTTCGGATATGAAGACCTCGGTCGATGGCGTTTACATAGTTAACTCGTCGCATATCGTAAACGGAACTTTGAACATCAACGAAACTGTCGGCCTTGCAGAGAGATTCTTTGCAGATTACAACGACGGACGGGTATAGCTCGTATGAAAAAGATCGCGAGCATTTCGCTCGACCTCGACAATCAATGGTCGTACATGAAGACCAACGGCGAGACCGGCTGGGAAGATTTTCCGAGCTATCTCGACCTCGCCGTGCCTCGAATATTGTCTTTTCTCAAGGAGCGAGATCTGAAGATCACGTTTTTCGTGATCGGACAGGATGCCGCTCTCGAGAAGAATCATGAAGCGATCGCGTCTATCGCCGAGGCCGGGCATGAGATCGCAAATCACTCCTTCAACCACGAGCCGTGGCTGCATCTTTATTCAAAAGAAGAACTCGTCAGTGAATTTGAGCGAACCGAAAATGCTCTTGAAGCTATTACCGGAAAACGTCCGGTCGGATTTCGCGGGCCAGGTTATAGCCTAAGCCCAGCGGTTCTAGAGACGCTGGGGGAGCGTGGTTATGCGTATGATTGCTCTCTGCTGCCGACGTATATTGCTCCGCTTGCACGGGCTTTCTTTTTCCTGAATTCGTCGAAGATGAGCGATGAGGAAAAGGCGAAGCGGAAGAAGCTTTTTGGTAAATTCTCGGACGGCTTTCAATCGCTGAAACCTCATTTTATCGAGGCCGCGGGCAAGCAGTTGGTCGAGATCCCGGTGACGACGTTTCCCGCGTTCAAGACGCCGATCCACGCGAGTTATCTTTTGTACCTATCGACATTTTCGGCCGCTGCGGCGAAGGCGTATTGGCGTTCGGCGGTCACGGCTTGTTCGATGACTGGCGTCGAACCGTCATTCTTGCTTCACCCGCTCGATTTTCTTGGCGGTGAAGATGTTCCGGCGATGAAGTTCTTTCCCGGGATGGCAAACACGTCGCAGCGGAAGATTGATTTTCTGGACAAGACTATCGGAGCGTTAACGGATCGGTTTGACGTTGTCTCGATGCGGGAACACGCCGATCATTTTCGTCAGCAGTCCAGCGTCGGCAGGGTCTCGACGGCCGCGACGTTGACCTAAGCCGGAATTCCAAACATAATCCACGACATGTATGAACTGACATCAGAGCCGTCGCCCGCGCAGCGTACGTCGCCGCCGTGGCTGCTGATGCTCGTTAGTCTCTTCATCGCGACGCCGCTTGCGTACCTTCTCAATATTCGTTTTGACGAGGCGTACACGCTCAATACGACCGCGAACGGCGTGGTCGAGGCGTTTCGACAGGCGATAGGTTTTGGGCAGCAGGCACCGCTCTATTTTTCGGCGATAGCACTGTGGAGGTCGGTCGATGAATCGGTGTTCTTCGCTAGGTTGTTTTCGGTAATTTGCCTGCCGTTATTCGTGTGGGTCGCTTACGCAGTCTCTAAACGCTACCTCAAAAACGTCAATCCGCTCTTCATCGCCGCTATCGCTGTAGTGCACCAGCAGACTGTCTGGAACGCCGTCGATATAAGACTGTATGCTCTGATGACACTGTTTTCGGGCCTGCTGATGCTTCTGTTTTACGATGGTTATCTTTCGGAAAACCCGAGCAGAAGGGCTCGAATATTCTACGTCGTTGTCGCGGTGCTTTCGCTCTACACGCAATACTATTTGGGATTCCAACTCGTTGCCGGTGCCGCCGTTTTGCTAGTGTTGGTGCGCTGGAAGATGCTGCTCAGATACGTCGTAGATATGGCGATCGCGGGTGTGATCTTTATCCCGATGCTGCTTATTTTGAGCGGCCAGTTCAATGATTTTTCGGGACAGATCGAGTTACCGCTATCGTTCACCGACATGCTGCGCGAGATGTGGCAGCGCATAGTCGCTATTTTCCTCGCAGTGGCGTGGATGCCGTTTGAAGTTGAACGGAAGTGGGCGATGCGATTTATTTTACCGGTTGTCGCTCTCTTGTTCTTAATAAAGATCGCGCGTGAGCGAAAGGCCGAGGATATCGCTCTGGGCGTATTCACGCTCGTACTGATCGGATTTTTCATGTTCGCAATGAAATTTGCCGGTTGGTCGCTGACGCAGAATCGGCACATGTCAGCATTGATCTTGCCGCTGACATTGATACCGTTCGCGGCGTTTTCGGTCTTTAAGAGCAAGGCCGTGATGACACTCTGGTTCGTGGTCGTAATGCTGCTTTGCATGTGGTCGCTTACGATGGTCTATTCGCCTCTGGCCAAGCCCGGCGATTTTGAACGCGTCGCACTGCATCTGATGCAGTCCGAGCGGCCAAATGAGCCGATCCTGATTTTTCACGCAGATGCGATCTGGCCTTTGCGGCAGTATTATCACGGGCAGAATCAGCTTTTCGCACTGCCGCGGGAAAACAGTCTCGAAAAATGGGACCCGCGAAATAACGTGATCAAAGACGAAGCCCAGCTCGTCGAACGCATCAATGCCGCCGCCGGACCGGCCGGACAGGTTTGGCTCGTCCACGACGGCTGGTGCGGGCAGGGTGCATTGAAATTCAAATGCGATCTGCTCGAAGAGGTCATCAATAAATACTTCATCGTCGAGCAAACGCGTCGTTTCTACGAACCAACGACCGTCCGACTTCTGCGCCACCGCGAAGCTACGGTTGGCAAACCTGCCGATGCGAACTAAACTATTCTCATTCAACTGAGAACACCATGATCGAAACGATTGACCCAAAGAACATCGAAAAGCCGCTTGCCCGCTGTGCCGATTGCGACCGCGAAGTCGAACATTACAACACGTTTCTTTCTTCCGTAAATGAAGAACGGATCGTCTGTTGGGAATGTTTGTCGCGCGAAGAAAAGGGCTTTAATGCAAACCGCGATTTCAGCCGGCAGTCCCGCCGTGGCGTCATTCCAAGATAGCCATGGCGCTTCGAAAGATAACCGAATATCCCGAGGAAGTACTGGGCAAGGTAGGCCAACCCGTTACGAAGTTCGACGCGGAACTGGCCGAATTGTGCGCTGATATGTACGAGACGATGTACGATGCTGAGGGCGTAGGACTCGCGGCGCCGCAGATCGGGCTGAACCTGCGCCTCTTCGTAATGGATTGCGAGGGCGTGAAACTCATCGCCGCAAATCCCGAGATAATAGCCACCGAGGGTGAGCAATCGAGCCCTGAAGGCTGCCTGTCGGTCGGCAAGGTGCCTGCGGTTGTCGTCAGGGCACAAAAGGCGACGCTTCGTGCACAGGATGAGAGAGGTGAGTGGTTCGAGGCCGAGGCTGAGGGATACGCGGCACGCGCTTTTTTGCACGAAACGGACCACTGTGACGGCATGTTGTTCATCGACAAATTGCCAAAGATTCGTCGTGAGATGGTCATCAAACGATTTCGAAAAGAGAAAAAATGGTGACGAACCTTTTGGATCTTTCCACTCATCGAAACAGCGTTGATCTGTGATACCTTCTTCTTATCTAAACAGTTCAATTCAAGGAGAATCGGGAAATGAAAAAGTATATTTTGTTTTTGGTCGCGGTCTTCACAGTAGCTTTTACGGCAATTCCGGCTGCGGCCCAGTGTGACCCCAACATCGAGTCACCTATTCGCTGCGGCTACTATAACGAGGGCTATCAGCTTGGCACAGGAGACGCTCAGTCTAATCGTTCGAGCGACTACCGCCGCCATCGCAACAGGTACACTGGCCAATACGAAAGCTTCTTTCGAAACGGATACGAAGCCGGATATAACTCGGTTCGTCCATCGACACGGTGGACGAACTCTCAGCGAAGCGCATACGATTCGGGTTACACGATCGGCCAATCCGATCGCCGGAGCGGAGGGCAGAACCGGACGACGGAGAGCCAACGCGGGTATGATGCGAGTATCGGGCTTTATTTCCAGCAGGGCTATTACGATGGCTTCAACAACCGATCGAGAACCTACGACGTACCGCTCGGGCAGATACCGGTAGAGCCGCCTATTGGCGGTGGTGGCCGGAATGGTACGGCGACTTGGGAAGGCAGGGTGGACGACAGGGCAAACATCGTGCTCCGTGGTAGCTCGATCTACGCTGAGAACGTGAGCGGTAACGGGGTGAACACCACTTATCAGAATGTCAACGGTTTTCTGCCAAGGAGAGCCACTAATATCACGGTACAAAAGCGCGACGGACGTGGCAACGTTACTGTTGTACAGCAGCCGAACCGAGGTAATGACTTTGCAGCGATGATCCAAATTTTCGACTCCCGAGGCGGCTCAGGAAATTACAAGATCGAGATCTCTTGGACGGGCCCCGCAAATGTCGAAGAGCCTTACAGCTCAGGACGCGTCACTTGGCGTGGCCGCGTCGATCAAACGGTGAATATCATTGTTTCCGGCAACTACGTTCAGACCCAGGACGCCTCCGGAAGCGGTCTTTCCGGCGTTACACATAACATCGATGGCTATCTGGCCCGACGTCCGGGCAGCGTTACGGCCAGAAAACGGAACGGGCGCGGAACCGTCATGGTCATCGAACAACCCTCATTCGCAAACGACTTCACTGCGATCATTCAAATATTTGATCAAGGTGGAGGAGCGGATAATTATGAGGTCGAGATAAACTGGTAACTACGTTCTAAGGAACATTGAGCGGTAGACTGGCAAGTTTTTGTCCTCTACCGCCTTTTCGCGCTCGGTTTTGACCGGAAAGGGATTTTCTGAAATTGCCTCTTCGATCAGCTCCGGTGCCCCGCGAAAAAGCTCGAACATCTCGTCGGCTAGAAACTCGATGTCGGTTTGGACGAATATCTTCCCGCCGGTCGCAAGGTTTTTCACCACGGCCTCGACCAGTTCCGCATTCACCATCCGCCGCTTGGCGTGTCTGTTCTTAAACCACGGATCAGGGAACTGGATCGTCACGGTTTGCAAACGTCCGTCGGGAATTTCGGCCAGCAGACGTTCGAGCCAGAGCATGGCGTTGCAAAAAGAATAGTGCAGATTATTTAGGCCGTGATCGTCCCGTATCAAGTTCGCCTCATCAACCAGCGGCTCGCGGATCTCGACGCCGAGATAGTTCTGGTCCGGCACTGCTTGAGCCATTCCGAGCAAAAATCTTCCACGCGCGCAACCAATATCCAGATGTAGAATACGCTCAGGCTCACCGAAAGCCTTTGCCAGATCGATCGGTGTCGGTTCCTGCCGGTAATAGGGCGAAAGTGGATTGACGTGTTGATGAACGCGGACGCGGGCCATAGATCAAACGATACGAAGAATAAGCAGAATACTGAAAACACAGGTCGCTAGATAAATACCGAGGGCTCCGATGCCAGCAAACTCGATAAAACCGCTCGCCTGCCGAGGATCGGTGTGTTCGTCGGTCGGGATCTGCGAAAAGGCATATATCGCCCCAACGATCAGTCCACCGATGTGGCCGAAATTGTCTATCTGCTGATAAAGGACGAGGCCGAATATCAGGATGAATCCTATATTCATCAGAAGGCTTTTGCGAAACTCAGCCGAGATAAATCGCCTTCGTCGAAAAGCATAAACCGTCAGGTAGCTCACAATACCAAGAATGCCGCCGGACGCGCCGACCGAGATACCGTCTGGGGCGAATATCAGACTCAAAACTCCGCCGCCGACCGCCGCAAGCAGGAATACGATCGCCAGATGTGCTCGATTTGAGAGCATTTCAAATATCTTGCCGAAACTGTAAAACGCGTAGCAGTTCATGAACACATGGAGCGGCCCGCCGTGGAGCGTGGCTCCGGTCAGGATGCGCCAATACTCGTGTGAAATTCGAAATGCCAACTTATCAAACGCGGCAGCAGCGATCGAGATATCGAGGCCCGCGACCATCTGCGCGACAAACACCGCTCCGATCGCCACGATAAGCACGACAGTGTACAGCGGGAACGGTGGACGCTCGACGTACTCGACGGGTTCGTCCACCTGCTGTTCTTCTTGTTCAGTTTGGTATTTCAGCGACATTTACATTGCCAGACCGCCGTCGGGTTGGATAACCTGACCGGTAATGTATGCGGCCGATGGTGATAGGAGAAAACAAGCGATCTCGGCGACTTCCTGAACGTTGCCCAGACGGCCAAGCGGGATCTGTGTCAGTATCTTCTCGCGATAATCTGCATTCATCTCAGCGGCCATCTCGGTCTCGATCAGGCCGAGTGCGAGGGCGTTGACAGTGATCTTGCGGCTCGCGACTTCCTTGGCAAGAGATTTCGTCAAGCCGATCATTCCGGCTTTTGAGGCCGAATAATTCGATTGCCCGAGCATACCGACGACGCCCGAGATCGATGAGATATTCAATATTGAACCGCCATTCTCATTCCGCATCATAGGGCGAACTGCGGCCTTTGAAAAATTCCACGCACCCTTGAGATTAGTGTCGATCACTGAATCCCAATCTTCCTCCTTCATGCGAAGAATGAGTTGGTCACGAGTAATACCAGCGTTATTTACAAGATAATCGACAGTTCCAAATGCTTCTTTGACCTGCCCGACAAATTCCGCCGCCGCTTCCGTGCTTGCAACATCACATTGAGCTACCAGTGCCTGAACGCCAAGTGCTTCGACCTCGCCCTTCAGCATTTCTGCTTCGTCGGCACTTTTGGAATAGTTGAATGCAACATTTGCTCCGCGCCGCGCGAGTTCCAGCACGATCGCTTTGCCGATTCCGCGTGTGCCGCCCGTTACAATGGCAGCTTTTCCTTCAAATTGTTTTTCGCTCATAGTTCTATATCCCGAACAATTCCTGCAAACGTTGCTTTGATCTCTTTTTGGCGAAAAACAGAAATTTCGCCGAGGTCACGTTTAATTATCGACCGCGATACCGTCATTAACCGATGCAGACGAACGGTCGATGAGACTTTAAGTCCGGTGATCTGAAAGTCTTGATCGGAATCGAGGATCGCAAGATCTGTTCGCGATGGATCTGTACTCACCTGACTGGTGATAAATGCCAAAACAACGTGGCCGTAGGGCTTGATCTCGTTTGTAAGGCAAATGGCAGGACGAACTTTGGTCGTCGACAGATCATCAAACGGAAACGGCACAAGAACAACTCTATTCTTCATGTTGAACGGGCCTTCCATCCGCTAGGGTGTAGATATTCTCGGAATCATCCGCCAGAAAATCAAATGCGTCACTATTCGAGGCGGCACTGAGCCATTCCTTCTCGCCAATATCCTGCTCGGCCTCGTCGTACAAAACGATAACCCGGAACCGCTCGGGAGCATTCTCCGGAAGCTGTTGGTCCAACTCGATCTGGTGATTCGCATTGATCGTGCCTGTTGTTTCGATGGCAGTCAGCATATCGGTATCCTCTTGATGCGATTTTACACCAAACCGAGAAAAAGATGGAGGATCAGGCTAACGCATTCCGCTGGATCTCAAACAACTTGTTAATTCCCGTGTCAGCAAGCACGAGCATCGCGTCCATCTGTTCGCGTGAGAAGGGTTCGCGTTCGGCGGTTCCCTGGAGCTCGATGAATTTGCCGGTGCCGGTGCAGACAACGTTCATATCGACGTCGGCGTTGGAATCTTCGATGTAGGCGAGGTCGAGGATCGGCGTGGCTTCGATGATGCCGACGCTGACGGCGGCGACCTCGCTGATGATCGGGTTTGTTTTGATCACGCCGGTTTTGACCAGTTTGCGACATGCGAGGGCGAGAGCCACATAGGCTCCGGTGATCGAAGCGCAGCGCGTGCCGCCGTCTGCTTGTATCACGTCGCAGTCGACATATATCTGACGTTCACCGAGGAGTTTCGTGTTCACGATCGCCCGCAAACTGCGGCCGATCAGGCGTTGAATTTCCTGCGTTCTTCCAGACGGGCCGTTCTTTGTCTCACGCTGCGTACGTGTATTTGTCGCACGCGGGAGCATCGCGTATTCGGCGGTGACCCATCCGAGGCCCTTGTTTCGCATAAACATCGGCACGCGATCCTCGACCGAGGCTGTGCAGATAACTTTCGTCCCGCCAACCTCGATCAACGCCGAACCTTCGGCATACGGCGAGATGTTCGGCGTGATCTTTGTGTTGCGAATTTGGTCGTGGGTTCGGTTGTCGAGTCTGGTGTATGTCATTTAGGGGATTTTGGCCGCAGATAGACGCGGATAACGCAGATCAAATCAAAATTATTGCTTTCTTATCCGCGTCATCTGCGTAGATCTGCGGCTAGTTCTTCTTCGCTTCATTGACGGCAAAAACCTCGATGGCTTCGAGTTTCGAAGGCTTTGTTCCTAAAAATCTTTCAGCCACGCGTCCGAATCGGTCGGCGGCGTCGGTAACGTAGAAATGATCGAGGTCGTCGCAGAGCGTTCGCGAGCCGGAAACCTGGTTCGGATTCGCAAGGCCTTTTTCTATCAACAGATTTTCAACCTCTTCCGCCGTCGCTTCGCCCGAATCTACAAGTTTAACATTCTCGCCGACCGTTTGCTGAATAACGTCCTTCAGGATCGGGTAATGAGTGCAGCCGAGAACTAACGCGTCCGGGGCGAACGCCTTTATGCCAGCCAAATACTTTGCGGCTATCGAAAACGTCTCGCTCTCTTGCGTCCAGCCTTCCTCAGCGAGCGGAACGAACAGCGGACAGCCGGTCTGCATTACCTCAGCGGTCTCAGAAGCCCGTCTAATGGCCTCAAAGTAAGCATTGCTGGCAACCGTGGCTTCGGTGGCGATCACGCCGATACGCGCTCTTTCTCGATCTTTCGTCAGCTCGACCGCTTTTCGGCCGCCCGGCCCGATCACACCAACGACATCGAGGCCGATCGTCTCGCGGAGCTTCGGCAAAGCGAGGGCGGATGCGGTGTTGCACGCGACAACCAGCATCTTTATCCCTCGCGATGCCAGAAATACCGAATTCTCGATCGCATAACGCTCAACCGTACCAAGTGATTTTGTTCCATACGGCACGCGGGCAGTATCGCCGAGGTAAACAAAGTGCTCGTTCGGCAGACGGTTGTGTAAGGCGCGATAAACCGTCAGGCCACCGACTCCGCTATCGAAAATACCTATTGGCAAGGTGTTCGTCATCGGTTACAGAATAACGCAATTCTATTGCGGATTACGACCTGCGGCCGTCGCGAATAGCAATGTGAGGTTTGATGACCCTCCGGGAGCATTGGTCTGGCAAAGCAAAACGGATCTGAAATTTCGAAAACGAAATACCAGATCCGCTAATAGGGTTGAC
>JANPDK010000105.1:0-23892 GCA_031431415.1 Acidobacteriota bacterium
TTGCCCCTTCACCCTCCGCACGATAGATACGCCCATGAGCTCGTATGACGAGGCTGTTGAGATAATTGATCAGCTTCGGATCTCGCGTCTCTGCCCGTGCAATTGCAAGATCCGACGCCGCCCGCCGGTAAAGCTCGCCAAACTCGCGCACCTCCATCTTGGTCAGCCCACGAAGCCCGCCGCCCGGCATCATCTCGAGCAGATCTTCGAGCCGCTTCCAGTTGTCTTTGTGTTGGTCGAGAAAACGGTTCACTCAAGAATAATACTCGCCATTTCGTTGCCTTTCCAAGACGCGAACTCTAAACTCTAGTTTTGACCCCGATCGCGAAGCCGTTCCCTAATGTCCGAAGAAGTCCGCAAATATCACGAAGAAGACGCCATCGGCAAGACGTATGACTTTCGAGTCGCTCGTCGGCTGTTCGGCTATCTAAAACCGTATTGGCGCCTCGCTACGGTGGCGATCGCTCTTACTCTGCTTACAAATATTCTGATCAGCACACAGCCGTACTTTACCAAGATGGCGGTGGACGATTTCATCACGCCAAAGCGGACGGATGGCATCTGGCTGTTTGCTCTCGCGTTTTTTGGCGTTTTTCTTTTTCGATTTATCTTTTCGTACATTCAGGAAATATTGCTCAATACCGTCGGCCAGCGTGTAATGTTTGATCTGCGAACCGAGCTTTTCACCAAGCTACAAAAGCAGGAAGTCGCCTATTACGACCAGTATCCTGTCGGACGGACGATGACACGGCTGACCAGTGATGTCGATGCACTCAACGAGCTTTTCACGTCAGGCGTGATCGACGTGCTGGGCGATCTGGTCATTATTTTTGCCATCATCGGGATAATGTTCTGGCTCGATTGGAAGCTTGCTTTAGTTTCGCTTGTAGCGGTTCCGCTGCTTTTTACGGCGACAAACTGGTTTCGCAAACACGCCCGTCGCGGCTTTGACCGCGTACGCACACGAAATGCGAAGCTGAGCGCATTCCTGCAAGAGTACATTTCCGGTGCTCAGACCGTTCAGCTTTTCAACGCCGAGCATAAGGCTCAGTCGCGCTTTCGCGATATCAATGACGACTATCGCAACGCGAATATCGAGACGATCTTTTATTACTCGGTGTTTTATCCGCTGGTCGATTTTATCGGTGCGATCGGCATCGCGGTTGTCATTTTTGCGTTTGGATACGAATTTCTAGGTGGATTTGCGGCGGCGGGAACTGCGCTGACGGTTGGTGTTTTGGCGGCGTTCATACAATATTCGCTACAGCTTTTTCAGCCGATCCGCGATCTGTCGGACAAATTTAACGTCCTACAGGCGGCGATCGTTGCTTCGCATCGCATATTTATCCTGCTCGACCGCGATGTCGAAATAACATCGCCTGCCGAGCCGACACGCTCGGGCAAGGTCGAGGGTGAGATCGAATTTGAGAATGTCTGGTTTGCCTACAAAGACGAAGATTGGGTGCTCAAAGATGTTTCGTTCAAGGTAAACGTCGGCGAAAGCATCGCACTCGTCGGCCACACCGGTTCGGGCAAGACGACGATCACCAATCTGATAATGCGGTTTTACGATGTACAGAAAGGCCGTATTTTGGTCGATGGCGTCGATATCCGCGAATGGGACCTGCACGATCTGCGTTCGAATTTCGCCGTCGTCTTGCAGGACGTCTTTCTATTTAGCGGTTCGATCGAGAACAACATTCGCCTCGGCAATAGCTCGATAGACCGCGAGCGAGTCGAGTGGGCGGCGAAGGAGGTCCACGCCGATGAATTCATCAAACGGATCGATGGTGGTTACGAATCGTTGGTAAAAGAACGCGGCGCCGGGCTGTCGGTCGGGCAAAAACAGTTGATCTCATTCGCCCGTGCACTCGCCTTCGACCCGACCATCTTGATTCTAGACGAAGCAACCAGCTCGATCGACACCGAGACCGAACAGCTAATCCAACAGGCAGTCGAACGCGTCATGACGGGCCGCACCTCTCTTGTCGTCGCACACCGTCTATCGACGATACAAAAATGCGACCGCATCATTGTGCTCCATCACGGCGAGCTTCGTGAGATGGGCTCGCACAGCGAACTCCTCACTCTTCGCGGACTCTATTGGCGTCTCTTCCAACTGCAATATTCCGACGAGAAGCTGCATGTTTCGGCTGATGCACTTAGCGATGGTGACGCATTGCAGCCGGGCATCGCCGGATAAGACACTTTTCTTTCAAATTCCGGAAAAACTTCATCTAAAACAGTGTCGCACGCGAAATATCTATTATAGATGCGGCAGTTTTGAGAGTATAATTGCATCATAGGAGACACAATGTTAGATAATTCCACTCTAACGGAAAGCAGCCCTGACTGCCCCTGGTCGGAGCGCTCGATTTCCGTAGAGCAGGTGGCGACGGCAAAGCTGCCGACCGAGTTCGGAGAATTCCGGATCGCGGGCTATCGTTCGCTTACAAGCGACGAAGAGTTCGTGGTCATTTACAAGGGTGAGATGGACGGTGATACGCCAACGCTCGTGCGTATCCACTCGCAATGTCTGACGGGCGATGTTTTTGGGTCGGTAAAATGCGATTGCGGTCCGCAGCTTCATCGTGCGATGGAGATGATCGAGGCCGAAGGCCGCGGGGCCATCGTCTATCAACAACAAGAGGGCCGCGGCATCGGTATTCTCAACAAAATACGCGCCTACGCGCTTCAGGACGAGGGAGCCGATACAGTCGAGGCAAACGAAAAGCTCGGCTTCGCCGTCGACGCCCGAGACTATCAGCAATGCGCCGAGATCCTCTTCGACCTCGGCCTGTGCAAGGTAAAGGTCATCTCAAATAACCCAGACAAACTAGCCGCCCTCGAGCGTGCCGGCTTGAAAGTAGTCGAACGCATCCCGATCGAAATAGCCGTCGAAGCTCCGGCCGCGCATTATTTAAAAACAAAAAAAGAAAGATTGGGCCATCTAATACATTTGTCGGAAGATCTATAATTGAGGTTCTCAGATGCAATATCGTATTAATTTCCGTTCCCTCATTGGAATAGTGTTTTTTCTTCTCGGTTCTCTTTACACCTCTAGCCCATTACTTGCGCAGGGAAATAATTCCATTTCTGGCTTCGTGCAGGATCAAAGCCGTACACCGATCCCGCAGGCGACCGTGGAATTGAACGACGATCTAAACCGCGAGATTGCTCGAACAACCACGGACGGCGGCGGTCGATATAATTTTTACCGCCTGCGATTAGGGCGATATTCGATACGCGTTTCGGTTTTAGGCTCAAATCTTGCCGAACAGACGATCGAGCTTGAGATCGCCAGTGCTGCTCGTTCGTCAACCAGCTCTGAAACCGTTCAACAGAACTTCATTCTACGCAATAAGAATTTCGATCCGCAGGCTCCGCGACAAGTAACCAGTGTGGTTTTCGCTCAGGAAGTGCCGGCCGAAGCCAAGAAGCGGTATGAGCAGGGTCTTGATGACCTGAAAGCGAATAGGATGGATCGCGGCATCAGTGAACTGGAAGCGGCGATCACCCTATTTCCCAAGTATTATTTAGCACTCGAACGGCTCGGTGACGAGTACATTGCAAAGCAAAAATACAAGGAAGCCATCGGAGCTTTTCTAACCGCGCTTGAGGTCAATCCCAAGGCAGTCGGAAGCCACTACGGTCTTGCGTACGGGCTATATCAGCTCAATGCCCATAATGAAGCACTCGTTGAAGTAGACAAGGCTCTGGAACTAAACTCAACCTCAGTTAACGCCTTATTTTTGCGGGGAATGGTGTTAAAACAAATTGGCCGTTACGAGGACGCCGTTAAGAGCCTCATTAAGGCCAGATCTAAAGCGTCGTCTCCGATGCCCGACGTCGCCTGGCAATTGTCCCTGATCTACACAAATAATTTGAAGAAGTATGCCGGGGCTGCGGATGAATTGGAACTGTTTCTAAAGGCCAAACCGGATTACGCTGAAGCGGAAAAAGTTCGCGATCTGATCAAAAAACTTCGTGCGAAAACTCGGGCATAACCAAGATCCGTGAAGCAACGAAGCTAGTGTTCTCTCACTTGCAGCATATAACCCTGACTCGCAAAGTCGGTTGTCCGACCGAAACCTTGTGGACTGATTGGTTGTAATTTCCCTCACAGTGCTCTAATGCCGACTAAGGATTGCTTCCGGAATAGTTGAAGTTACGGAAAAGCAGCCGTGGCTAGTTGCTGCTTTGCTATCTGATTACTTTCCTATCTGTTTGAGAGTCTGCCACTGACACACCTGAAGTGCTGCTTAGATGATCGTGCGTGTATGCGATAAGCAGCATTGTGGCGTAAAAAAAGGTGGCTGTCCTTGCGGACAGCCACCTAAATTAGACGATCATGGAACTAGAAAATAAATCTAAGTCCAAATCGAAGACCGCGAGGATCCTGGAAGAGCTGCGGCAGATTGAAACGCTGGTCAATATTACCAGTAGGACCAGTGCCTAATTCATTGGCATAGGTTCTAATGATCGCCGAAGTTACAGTGCCGTTAAACACTGCTCTGTCCAAACAACGCTTGGGTGTGTTACCACCCGGATCAAACGCTGGAACGGTACAACCAACTCTCGAACCCGGGAAATTGCTCTTAGTGAGCGTTTCACGACGCGAAAGTTCATTAGCCTGATTCAAAAGATTCAGGATATTGAGGTCCATGGCAACGCCATACCGGTTGTCACGACCGAACATGTATTTGTGAGTAATACTAAAGTCGGTCTGCGAGAAACGGTGAAGGCGTCCGAGGTCTCCACGAGCCGTGAGAACCTGGCTGCTAACGTCGTTGAATCGAACGCGTGTAGTAACCGGTGTACCGCTGCCGATCTGATAGAACAAATTGACATTGGTGCTATTGGTTTTGCTGCCTAACCAGTCAAAACGGTAGTTTCCTCCAAACTTAACAAAGTGAGGACGATCTGTCGGCAATGGGCCATCATCCGGTTTGCCATCGAGGGTAAAGCCCATGAACGGCAAGTCGAAGTAACGGCTAACTGCTGGCGACGCACGGGCCAGACCTCCGCCTCGCTGAGCTTCGTCACCGCTGGCCGAACCGGTATAGTTACCGAACAGGCGGCTCCACGTGTAGCTCGAATCGAACGAGAATGAGCTGATACGCTTCTGCACACGGACTTCAACTGCGTCATAAACGCGTTTTGCCTTTGCCACCTTTCCGTTTGGGATCGCATATCGACCACAAGCGGCCGTTGCACAAACGCCTTCGCCCGGATTGCCAATGAAGTATTCTTCATGGTCACGGTCATTCAGGCTGACATTGTTGTGATAACCAATGTCATCGATAGCACGGATAATATTCTTGTGCGTGTAACGGCCCTCAAGAATGAATCCCTGTCCAAAATCGTATGCTGTTCCAAAGGTCAATTCGGCCTGTTGGAACGGCTTGATGTTGGGATCGATGCGGTTATCCGAAGCAAGATTGGACGGAGTTCGCTGATCCTGGAAATTGATGTTGTTGGCGATGATGCCGGCACGGCTGTATGAGAAGATGTTCGGGTTAACCACGATGAAATCGTAGATGTCCTGAACTTCTCCACCAAACGAACCGCGGGGCAATTCATACTTGAAGCGATCGAAAAATCGACCATAGCTTCCAAAAACTTTCCATTTGCCATTACCCAGCATATCAAAAGCAGCTCCGACTCGCGGTGCCAATTTGTCTGTCCAATTGAAGGTGATACCGGGGTTTCCCGCACGGAATGAAGGAACGGTCTCCTTTTCAGCACGAATACCGACATTCAGTGTCAGACGATTTGATATCTGCCAAGAGTCCTGCACGAACAACGCATGATTTGAACTGCTAACCTTGCCTGATCTTCCCACCAAGGCGAGAGTTCCAAGCCCAAGAACCGTGGGGCCGTCTAACGGACATCCAGGAGTAACGACTCGGTTAGGCCTGATGCAGCCCGCTCGATCTGTAATTGTATTAGCAGGGTCCAAATTGACGTCAATCGAACCAAAACTAACGTTACCGTCGTTCACGTCATTGCTTAGACCAGTGTACTGATAACCGAATCGGAAGTTATGACGTCCACCGAGTTTGGCCGTGTAAAGGCCCATGGTGGCATCAAAGGTCTCTCTGATCGATATATCCTTGACCGTCGGGCTGTTGGTAGCGAATAGTCTATAACCTGCGCCACCGGCGGAACACGCAAAACTGGCACACGTGTAATTCGTGGCCTGCGGGATTCCATAGTTATTGAGCTTCTCGTTCAAGTAACCCTTGCCATAACGCAGGTCGATCGAGATGCTCTGGGTCGGCGTATAGACGCCCGCGAAGCCGTAGTTGGTTGCCGTCTGACGTCCGCCGAGTTCTGCCTGTGCGGCAACGGTCGGTGCTCCGGCAGCACTGGTCGCACCCGTCAATGTAACAAACGAGGGCAGGAGGCCAAGCTGTCTGAGCGGATTGAATAAATAGTTAGCACTTACCGAGATCTTATCTGAAACCTGGCCATCGAGACGAAAGAACGTGTAGTCACGCTTTATTTTCGTGTTATAGCTTAGGACTTCGTTGGTCGGGAAGGTAAAGTTTCTGGTCGTTGTAACATACTGTGGCGACATGCTGCCAAAGAAGAACAAGCGATCCTTGACGATCGAGCCGCCCATATACACCGATGGGAAAAAGTTTAGGTTGCTATCACGCTTCGGATAGATGTATCGCCGGATATCAGTCGGGGCAAACCCTGTGCTCGAACTGAGGAGACGACGCGGGCCCGCATTCAACTTGGAAGTATCGAAAGCCGTTCCGACCTCGCCGTGCAGATCGTTCGAACCGCGCTTCGTAACGACGTTGATAACGCCGCCGGTCGCACCGCCGTATTCCGCCTCAAATCCGTTCGATTTGACCTGGACTTCCTGGATCAGCTGAAACGGGATGTTGTTGTTGATGTTGATCGTACCGTCACGGAAATTGGTGACTTCCTGACCGTCAACAACAAAACTGTTCTCCGAACCACTGGCACCATCGATCTGGATGCCGCCGCCTGTCGGCTCATTGCGAACCGGAGCAGCTGCCTTTAGCGCTGTCGTGAAACCAAGTCCTTTCGGAAGAATTTCAAGCGCCTTAGCCCCCAAGTTGGTCTGAATTTTGCTCGTTGTCGCGTCGATAGTAGCAACACCTTCGGAGGTGATGTTTACAACCGCGCCGACGGAGGCCTTCAGCTCAACATCCACAGCTGATGCACTTCCTAAGGACACAAGGACGTCATTCTTGGTAGCTTTATCAAAGTTACCAGAGGAAACGACGACCATGTACGAACCAGGCGGCACGAGCTGAAGACGGTAATAACCCTCTTCATTTGTTGTTACAGTGCGGTTAAATGCATTACCGGTCACGACGACCGTAGCATTAGGGATAACCGCCCCGTTAGTATCTTTTACGGTACCTTCAATTGATCCCGTTCTTTCCTGGCCAAACGCTATTGCGCCAAGCAAGAAAACAAGAGATACCACTGAAAGGATACCTTTAAACTTATTTATCATTTTTCACTCCTAATAAAGATCCTGTTTAGACTAAATGCCCAAGTTGAGCCAATTGTTCAGTATAGATGTTGCAATTTGATAGCCACTAAGCCCGGCAAATAAATATCGGCCTAATCTATTGATTATAAAGGGCTTATGGATAGGGTTGAAATCGTTTGACGATTCCTGCCTTCCCTTCTTATACAATATTTTGAAATTTCTCCAAAATGATGGATATTTTTCTGGAAAAGCCCGTGAATTCTCAACGAATTTACCCTTCGTTGACCTTGAGGACGGCGAGGAAGGCTTCTTGTGGAATCTCTACGCGGCCTACTTTTTTCATGCGTTTTTTGCCCTCTTTTTGCTTTTCGAGAAGCTTGCGCTTGCGTGAGATGTCACCGCCGTAGCATTTGGCGATGACGTTTTTGCCCATGGCTTTGACCGTTTCGCGGGCGATGACCTTGTTGCCGATGGCAGCCTGGATGGCGACTTCAAACATCTGGCGCGGGATGAGTTCTTTCATTTTCGCGGTCAGAAGGCGGCCTTTGGCGGCGGCGGTGTCAGTGTGCAGAATGATCGAGAGAGCGTCGACCGGCTCCCCCGAAACGAGGACGTCGAGCTTGACCAGCTTGCTCGCCTGATAGCCGGAGACGTGATAATCGAGCGACGCGTAGCCTTTTGAAACGCTCTTCAACCGATCATAGAAATCAAGGACGATCTCGTTGAGCGGCAGTTCATAGACGAGCATGACGCGGTCGGTCGTGATGTACTCAAACTTTTTCTGCACGCCGCGTTTCTCTTCGAGAAGGGGCAGAATGCCGCCGAGGAATGCGTCGTTTGTCAGGATCGTGGCTTCGATGAAGGGCTCTTCGATCTTCGTGATGCGACCGGTGTCGGGCATTTTCGACGGGCTGTCGATCTCGGCAACCTCGCCGTCGGTCGTTGTCACTCTGTAACGCACGCCCGGAGCGGTGGTGATGAGTTCGAGGTTGAATTCGCGCTCTAACCGCTCCTGAATGATCTCCATGTGGAGAAGGCCGAGAAAGCCGCAGCGGAAGCCGAATCCGAGAGCGGTCGAGCTTTCCGGTTCGTAAAAGAACGACGAATCGTTCAGCCGAAGCTTGTCCATCGCATCGCGAAGGTCCTCGTACTGCACGGCATCGATCGGGTAAAGCCCGGCGAAAACCATCGGCTTTACCTCCTTAAATCCCGGAAGAGCTTCGGTTACGGGCCGGGCGGCATCGGTGATAGTGTCGCCGATCTGCACGTCGGCAACGGTCTTGATCGACGCGGTCAAAAAGCCTACTTCGCCCGGGCCGAGTTCGCCGATCGGTGTCGGACGCGGGCGGTTAACGCCGATGGTCTCGGTCAGATATTCGCGACCGGTGTTAAAGAATTTGATCTTCGTTCCCTTCTTAAGCGTTCCGTCGATCACGCGAAACAAAACGATAACGCCACGATACGAGTCGTACCAACTGTCAAAGATCAGAGCCTTGAGCGGCGCGTTTCGGTCTCCCTTTGGCGGAGGGATCTTGGCAATGATCGCTTCGAGTACTTCCTCAATGCCGATGCCGCTTTTGGCTGAGGTCAGGACTGCTTCGCTGGCGTCGAGGCCGATGATGTTCTCGATCTGCTCTTTGATGCGTTCGGGTTCAGCAGATGGCAGATCGATCTTATTGAGAACAGGAATGAGTTCAAGATCGTTTTCGATCGCTAAATAAGTGTTGGCGAGCGTCTGAGCCTCGACGCCCTGCGATGCATCGACGATCAGCAAAGCTCCCTCGCACGCCGACAGCGAACGCGAGACTTCATACGAAAAATCAACGTGTCCCGGCGTGTCGATGAGATTTAGAACGTAATCTTTGCCATCTTTGGCCTTGTAATCGAGACGAACGGCGTGCGATTTGATCGTGATGCCGCGTTCGCGCTCGAGGTCCATATTGTCGAGCATCTGGGCCTCGATGTCCCGCTCTGCGACGGCGCCGGTTATCTGCAGCAAGCGGTCGGCAAGCGTCGATTTCCCATGGTCGATATGGGCAATGATAGAAAAGTTTCTTATTCGGTCGATGTGCATTACAAAACTACGCGTTAACGGTCAAATATTCAGGATACCAAAATAATCAGGTTCAAACCTAGCGGCCACACGTCTCCAACACGTCTCCGCAAATCTGTTACAATTCGTTTGTATAGAGATGATCAACGAACTTCTACTCCAAACGCCCGTCTCGACAGCCGCTATTCTCGGCTTCGGATTTCTTATCGGGTTAAAACACGCAACTGAGGCTGATCACCTCGCCGCTGTTTCGACCATGGTATCGGAACGCAAGAGTCTGTGGTCGTCGGCTATAGTTGGCGGCCTGTGGGGCCTCGGACATACGATCTCGCTCTTTGCTGCCGGAATTTTCGTGTTGCTGCTCGATTTTCAGATCAGCGAACAGATGGAACGCTGGCTCGAATTTGGCGTCGGCGTGATGCTCACCTTGCTTGGCATTAACGTGCTTCGCAAGATCGTCACAGGCGGCACAATTCACCTGCACACTCACGAACACGGCGGACACAAACACGTTCATCCGCACGTACACGATCGCGCCGAAGTCGCTCATCCCGAAATTGCACATTCAAAGGGCAACAGTCCAAAAGCCCTGCTCATCGGCCTCGTCCACGGCCTCGCCGGCAGTGCCGGGTTGATGCTCGTAATGATACCCACCATACCGTCAAAGACGGTTGGGCTCGTGTATATTCTTGTCTTCGGGCTAGGCTCGATAGGCGGAATGATGCTGATGAGCCTGCTCGTAGGACTGCCGTTTCATTACACTTCGCTGCGGTTTGGACGGCTCAATAATCTGCTCCAACTCGCAGCCGGAATGGTCAGTATTATCCTCGGAATCTATATCATCTGGGAAAAAGGCTTTGCAGCCGCCCCCGTCGTTTAATTCCCGCGTCAATAAAAAATTTTGGCGCTTTGCCAGAGTTTTGTTATTATTAAATTTCAAGTGAGTTTTATCAGATTTTGTGCCGTCTAAAGGCACAGGAGGTTATTATGGGACGTGATTACGATAGAGAAGAAACATCGGCAGCGACAAAGCTGACATACCTTTTGGTCGGCGGCGGCATCGGTGCCGTTCTGGCGTTGCTTTTTGCACCAAAATCGGGCGAAGAGCTTCGCGGCGACATTGCCGACGCTACCCGCAAGGGCATTGAAAAGAGCAAGGAAACTGCCTCGCAGCTTCAGGAAAAAGCTGGCGAGTATTACGAAGTTTCACGCGAACGTGCGACCGAGCTTTACCAGACCGCCAGCGAAAAGGCCGCCGATCTGACCGAGAAAGCTAAATCGGCTGCGGCCTCGACCGCGAATCCTTTCACCGCCGCTATCGAGGCAGGAAAGGACGCTTACACAGCCGAGAAACGCAAGAACGAATCGAAATCGATCTCAGAGGGTCGGGCGAGCTATCCGGTTGACGACAAAGAAGTTAAAGGCTAATGAACCCGAACGATCCACAATTTTGGCAGATGGTCTCGTCGATCATCATCGCAGTGTGCTTCGTCTTTATGGCGATAGCATTCCTGTGGATCGCAGTTACGGTCCGCAAGGTCGTTGCCACGGTGAAGAACGTCGAAGAAAAGGTCGAGCCGCTCATCCGAAAGGTTGACGCGATCAGTGCTCAGGGCAGAGAGATCTCGGTGCATTTCACCGAGATCTCAGCCAATCTCTCATCGGCGACAAAGAGCCTCGCTGACTCGACCGAACTTATCAAAGACGAGATCGCTGAACTCCGCGTTCTGGTCAGCCAGACCGCCATCACCGCCAAAAACAAGGTCGAAATGGTCAGCCGCTCGATCGACAAGACGCATTCGCAAGTGCTCGACACTACCGAATTCGTCAACCAAAAGATCGTCGTCCCGGCCCGCGAAATTGCCGCCGTAATGGCCGGGGTCAAACGCGGCCTGGAGGTACTCTTCGCTCCCGCACCTAAACAGATCGACCGCGTTTATACTGAGGAAGAGATGTTTATTGGGTAGTTTTTTTGAAATACGAATTGAACTGCAAAGACGTGAGGTCAAACTCTACGTCTTTCTTTTTGCGATGCTTTTTTGTTTTCCTGCGGGCCGCGTCCCTATTTCAAATGCTTTCGCAAAAACGACACGATCTTATAACCGTCATAATACACCCACGGCTTTTCGCCAAGTGTGTAGTGGCCGCATGGGATCTTTACTTCGCTGTGTTTGACCTTGTAGCGGTTGAGGGCGTTGATGGTGTCGCGTGAGAGGTCGACGGGGAAACTGAGATCGTAGAGGCCGTAGATGTAGCGCTGTGGACGAGGGCGGAGTTTTGAAAGCTTTTCGATGTAGGACATCGGCGAGATCGGGAGCCAGTATTCGCGAAGCTCATCGAGGTTGAGGTTGTCGCCGATGCCTTGCTTTACGTGAGCCGTTGTAATGCCGTGCCAGACGACATCGGCCGGATAGCCGGAGACGTGATTGAACACCGCCGCGTCGATCCGAAGATCGTGGACGAATGCAAAAAATCCGACGCACGAGCCGATGCTCGTCCCCATAATGCCAACCTTTTCGTAGCCCTGCTCTTTTAGCCACGTGACCGCCGCTCGCGCATCGACCACCGATTGCCGCAGGCTTTGCAGAGTTCGTCCGACATTCGCCGGTACGAGATAATCCGCACGCTCGGTCTCGGGCGGCTTTCGCTCCTCGTGATACGGCATCGTCATTCGCAGGGCAGAAATTCCAACTTTGTTGAAGACTTTGCAGAGATCAAAATACGTCCCGGCCTTTGCGTTCCAGTGCGGCAAGATCAGGACGGCGGACTTTTTGTTTTTGCCGTTGGGGAAGTACCTTGCGTAGACGGTATTGTTCTCTTCGCTCGGCGTATCGATACCGCTCGTCCACGTCACATCGTGGTCTTTATCTGAAATTTCATATTTGAAATCTGAGATCTTAGGTAAGAAGAAAAACTCATCGCTATGCTCTACGGAATGTTTCGCATACTCGCTAAACAGCTTCCTCGGATCGTCGCCGTTCGCCCTATCGGTGATATATTCCGTCCCCCAGTCAAACGGCTGCACCGTGCGATTGTCATCGAGCATCGCGAGGTGCCTTTCCCGGTTGTGCATGAAGCGTTTGAGCATATGTCGGAGAGGCAGGCTGCCAGCCTGCCAGTATCAGACACGCAGGCAAGCTGCCTGCGTTCCGGCGTCAAGCAGCGGCCGATTTCGCTTTTTTTACTATCTTTTCGTAAAAAGCGATGTACTGCGGAATTATCTTCGAGGTCGAGTAGCGTTGAACCGCAAGCTCGCGGCCGCGTTCGCCAAAGCTTCGTCTCAGATTCTCGTCGCGGAGCAGGGTCAGCACATCCGCTGACATCTTTTCGACATCGGCGACATCGCTTAAGAAGCCGCTTTCGCCGTCGTTGACGACCTCGGGAATCCCGCCGATACGTGTGGCGATAACGGGCAACTCACAAGCCTGGGCTTCTAAGGCAGCTAGGCCGAAGGACTCTAATTCCGACGGCAGTAGGAAGACATCGGCAACGCCTAGATAATCCGCAATATTCGCCTGTTTACCGACATAGAGAATGTTGCCATTCATTTCCAGTTGCTCGCCGCGATAACGAACGGCCGACAATTCCGGGCCGTCGCCGACCATCACGAGCCGTGCATTTTCGCCTGCGGCACGAACCTTTGCGAGTATCTCGACACAATCGACAGGGCGTTTTACGGCACGGAAATTCGAGACGTGAACAAGCAGCCGCTCGCCGTTCGGGGCAAGTTCGGTCCGCAAAGGCGAATCGGGAAGGCGCAGGTAATGTTTCTGGCAGATAAAATTTGGAATGACCTCGATCTCGTCAAAATCAAATGTCTCGATCGTCGCCTGTTTCAAGAATTTCGAAACCGCTGTTACTCCGTCCGATTGCTGGAGGCCATAACGCGTGATCGGCAAGTAGCTGCGATCGGCGCCCACGAGCGTGATATCTGTTCCGTGCAGCGTTGTGATGACGGGTACGTAGCGTTTTTGCTTTATGGATTCGCGAGCTAGGATCGCTGAGATCGAATGCGGTATGGCGTAATGCACGTGAAGCAGATCAAGCTTTTCGGCACGGGCGACGGTTGCCATTTTCGTCGCGAGAGCGAGGTCGTACGGCTGGTGCTCGAATAGTGCGTAGCTCATCATTTCCACTTCGTGAAAATGTATCCGCTCACTAAGCTCGGTCAAACGCGTCGGCATCACCGACGAGATAAAATGCACATTATGCCCACGCTCCGCCAGATCGCGACCGAGTTCGGAGCCGACGATCCCGCTGCCGCCGTATGTTGGATATACCGTAATGCCGATATTCATAGCATCTGCTCGCAAACCATAATCGTAACAGATATGGTTACAAAGAGAAACTATCTTGGGCGATCATGCCATCTTTCTCGCCGCAGCGACGAGCGTGAGCAAAATTGCCGAGAGGCAGTTTCGGCTTGCAGGTGTTTCGGGTTGCTTGGTATTTGATGCTGTCTCGTTGTTTTGAGCGGTTCTCGAATCGGCAGCGATAGGCGTAGTCGTGCCCTTTCGCCGAATTAGATAGACGATACCTGAATAGTCGTCGGTCAGCAGGAATGAATTTGCGTCGAGTTTCATGATGTCGCACGGGCGCCCCATAACAGTGCCTTTCTGTAGGAAACCGGTGAGGAAATCCTGCAACTGCTCGCCTTTACGCATGATGACCACCTTGTAGCCGTGGCCTATTTTCTTGTCGCTTGAGCCGTGGAGTGAGACCAGGAAAGCGTTCTTGATCGTGTCGACAGCGTCGGCGTCGTCAAAGTAATCAAAACCGAGTGCCGACGAACGCGACGGGAAATAGGCATATGGAGCAGGAACATTGGAGCATTGTCCGGGGCGTTTGAAACCCGGATCGGCAAATATCTTGCCGTTAGACGAATGACAATACGGCCAGCCGTAATCGGTGCCTTCTTTCAGGGCGTAGAATGTCTCATCCGGTTTTTGCAGGCCGAGATGATCGCTGCCCTGATTGGTTGCAAATACAAAACTGCCGATAGCCCGCAGGCCGACGGCATTGCGTAATCCTCGGGCGAGTTCACGCTGGCCAGTGCCGTCGGGATTCATCTCGATGATGCTTGCTCGGATCTTCTCTTTCTCGACGCAAGCGTTACAGCTTGAGCCGACCGAGACGTAGAGTTTGCCGCCGGGCGAGAATGAGATCGTCCGTGTCAGGTGCCAGCCGCCGTATTTGTAGCTCAGGCCGTAGTCGGGGAAGGTGGCGAGAATTTGCGGTTTGGGGTCAGTCGGCTTGATCTCGCCGGCAGTGAATTTGCGGCGCGTAAGCTGATGCGTTTCGGCAAGATAGAACCAATCTTGCCCCGACGCGTCTCGGTAGAATTGGCAGCTATTCGGATTACGCAGATTGGTCATGTACGCAGTGAGCTTGCCAAACTTACCACGCTCCGCATCCCAGCCGTCGAGAATGTAAACCGTCCCGCGGCTGCCGTCGGCGAGATTATACATGTCGGTCACAAAGATGCGACCGTCGGGCGACTTGGCAAAAAAGCGCACACGTTTTAAGCCTTCCATCGCCGGAATGATCTCAAATCCCTCGGCGAGATTGAGCGTGAACGACATGCCGTTCTTGAGCGTGATCTTGTTCGGCACGAGCCTTGGCTGTGAAAATGCGAGTGCCGAAACTAGCAGAATCAAAATGATGGCAACGAATAGTTTTGATATATCTGAGTTCATCTGTGTTAATCTGTGGCAAAAATACTTATGAAAACCGAAAAATTCCTCGTCAAAGAAGGCTCGAAAGTTAACCTGAAAAACCACGGAACCGACTTCACCGGCGATTATACCGATAAAAAACAAGCGGTGAAAGACCTTGAGAAAAATGTTTTGCGGATGCGTGAACTACAGGACGTTTTGTACGCCCACGACAAATGTTCGTTGCTGCTGATCTTTCAGGCGATGGACGCGGCGGGCAAGGACGGAGCGATCGAACACGTCATGAGCGGCGTCAACCCCCAAGGGTGTCACGTGGTCTCATTCAAACAGCCGTCGAGCGAGGAGCTCGATCACGACTTCCTATGGCGGTGTCAGAAAAATCTGCCCGCGAGAGGAATGATCGGTATCTTTAATCGCTCGCATTATGAGGAAGTTCTGGTCGTGCGTGTTCATCCCGGAATATTGCAATTTCAACAATTGCCAGACGCCACGCTCAATGACAAGGACATCTGGAACAAGCGTTTCAAGCACATCCGCGACTGGGAAGATCACCTCGCAGAGAATGGAACGCACGTCATCAAGTTCTTCCTCAATATCTCAAAAGAAGAGCAGAAAGCACGATTTCTGGCCCGCATCGCCGAGGAAGAGAAGAACTGGAAATTCTCAATGGGCGACGTCAAAGAGCGTGCAATGTGGGACGACTACATGAAATGCTACAAGGAGGCCATGGAGGCAACCTCGACCGAAAAGTCGCCGTGGTACGTCATCCCGGCGGACAAGAAATGGTTCACGCGGCTTGCCATCTCAGAGATAGTTGTCAAAAAACTCGAGTCGCTTAATTTGCAGTATCCTTTCCTGACCGACGAGCACAAGGCGGAGCTGCTAGAGGCTAAGAAGATGCTTCAGGCAGAACCGTCTGCGTAGGCGGTTGGCTTGGCCTTAGGTTTCACGGAACTCAAACGCGACGAGTTTCGTAAGATGAGATCGAGGAAAAAATGTTCTGTCCCGAATGCGGAATCGAAGATCATAATGCCAATCAGTTTTGCCGCGCCTGCGGGGTCGATCTGCGGCGGGTTCGGTCGACCATTGGGATGCCCGACAGCATCACGGCATCGGCTGCGACGGCTCGCGAAGAGATAGGCCGGGCGATCGCCGCCAAGATCAGAGATTCTCGCGGAGCAGACGAACTGGCTGTTGTTGCCGAGGATGTTCTGCCGGAGATCGAAAAGTTTCTCGAGTCGCCTGCCGAAAAACGTCTTCGCCGATTGCGTGCCGGCACGATCCTTTCGACGATCGGTTTTGGGGTCGCGGTCGCAATGACCGTTGCCAGTGCATTCATGGGTGACCGCGATGTGATGTTCCTCGCGGGACTCGGAATTGTAGCCTTCTTTATCGGGATCGGCTTTGTGCTGAACGGCCTCTTCCTGACAGTGCCCAAAGTCGGTGTTCCCGACCGCTCGGAAGAAGCCGAAGGCCAACGTATCCTAGACAGCCTCGGCGGCTCAACGACCAATGACCTAAAACTGCCGGCGGCGACCAACCTCTTTTCGTCCGTCACCGAAGAAACCACAACGCGGCTTAAAGAAAAGATTCCGGTGGGCCGTCGCTGATATTAACGAAGCCCGTGTGTGAGCACCGGCAACACAGTCAAGATAGGTTCTGATCCTGCTTCGCGTGTCGAGAGCAGGCGCCGAGTGATCGGCGGCAACCGCCGGGCCGCCCGCTGGGGTCAATGGATCAAGACCTGTTGCATATCGGCGCGCCTGGACAACATCGGTAGAGTCAATTATCCCGTCGCCAAAGGTTGCCCTGGGCGAAGAATCGGAGCGTTGAAATTCGTTTGATGTTGGATCGGGCGTATCGAGCCCGGCCGCGAACCGCCGCATCTGAACAACATCTGTGGTGATCACAACACCGTCACCCGTGTTGCGAGGTGCGACATCGCTTTCAAAGCCGAATGGTTGGGTAAACACATACGCCGAGCCCTGACTGGCGTTTACTCCGACATCATCCAAAAACGCCCCGACGATCGCCGTATCGCCGGAAATAGCGACGCTGACACCAAAAAAGTCCTCTACCACGCCGTCCGAGGCGGTCAACTTCTGCTGCTGACTCCACGTTGTTCCCGACCGAACAAAAATATACGCCGAGCCTTGATTGCCGTTTGCTCCGACATCATCCTCATTCGCCCCGACGATCGCCGTCTCGCCGGAAATGGCGACGCAGACGCCGAAGACGTCTTCTGCCGCGCCGTCCGCGGCGGTTAGCTTCTGCTGCTGACTCCACGTCGTTCCCGACCGAACAAAGACATACGCCGAGCCTTGATTACCGTTTGCTCCGACATCATCCTCATTCGCCCCGACGATCGCCGTCTCGCCGGAAATGGCGACGCTGACGCCGAAGACGTCTTCTGCCGCGCCGTCGGCAGCGGTCAACTTCTGCTGCTGACTCCATGTCGTTCCGGAACGAACAAAGATATACGCCGAGCCTTGATTGGCGTTTGCACCGACATCATCCAAAAACGCCCCGACGATCGCCGTATCGCCCGAAATGGCGACGCTGATGCCGAAGAAGTCCTGTCCCCCGCCGTCTGCGGCGGTCAGCTTTGCCGTCTGTTCAAAGGCATCTTCGGTCGGCATTTCGTCAGGTTGTCCCGTGCGATTCGCCGCGAACGCTTCCATCAAGCTGTCGTATTGTCTGTTTTGTTTGAGATATTCGATCGCTTTCGGGCCGCTCAGTGCCGGCAGCGATCCGCCGACGGTCTCGACCTCCTCCGCACGCTGCGTCAACGCGGGAAAACCCGCAACAAACGCCGCTGCGGCGAAAACGCACGCCGCGATACGGCAACGACTGGCAAATTTACTTAACAAAAGCATAGTCTTCCCTCTGGCTGATAGCGGTGAAGTGAGAACTTTAGTGATGCCGCAAATATCGCGCTATCTCAGTCAAATGGCAAGCGCCTTAAAGACAAATCCCCGCATCGAGCAGATCGTTGGCGATGACAAGCCGCACTGTGATAGTTAAACTAGCGTCATGGACTGGAAAATCTTTGGAACTGCATTCATAACTTTGTTTTTGGCAGAGCTTGGCGACAAGACGCAGCTTGCGGTGATCACGATGACGTCGAGTACGGAGTCGAAGGTCTCGGTATTTCTCGGTGCGGCTTCAGCATTGGTCGCGGTTACACTGCTCGGCGTGCTGCTCGGCGGCGTGCTAAGTCAGTACATCCCGACCGAATGGCTTCAGCGGATCGTGGCGGTCGCGTTTATTGTGATCGGGGTGCTGATGTTGGCCGGAAAGTTGTGAAAGGTTCAGAGTGCAAGCTTTAGCTTGTGGTTTCGAAGATACAGGCTAAAGCCTGCACTCTGAACTATTTCTTTAGCTTGCTCACAAACTTCTGCCGAAACTTCGCCACCTTTGGAGCGACGACTGCGGCACAGTACGGCTGATTGGGATTGTTCGCGAAATATTCCTGATGATAATCCTCAGCCGGCCAGAATTTGTCGAAGGCGGTGACCTCAGTGACGATCGGGTTATCGTAGATACTCTCAGCGGTGATCTCGGCGATTATTTCCTTGGCAGTTTGTTGTTGTAGGCCGGAGTGGTAGAAGATCGCCGAACGGTATGAGGTGCCGATGTCGCCGCCCTGGCGATTGAGCGTGGTCGGATCGTGGACGGTGAAATAGACACGCAGCAGATCGGCAAACGACAGAACCGCTGGGTCGAACCTGATCTGCACCACCTCGGCGTGTCCGGTCGTTTCAGAGCAAACCTCTTTGTAGGTTGGATTCTCGGTATGCCCGCCTGAATAGCCTGAGACTACGTCTTCGACGCCTTGAAGGTCGTCAAAGACGGCTTCGACACACCAGAAACATCCGGCGGCGAGTGTTGCTGTTTCTAGCTCAGCCATGACTTACGCCGATGCCTCGTCTCGCTTCGGCATGTAGAGAATGCGTGTGCAATTCTCACAGGTGATGATCTCGTCGCCTTTCTTCACGTTGAGCTGCACCTGCGGACGAAGCAAAACGTAGCATGCGGTGCACGAGCCATTGACCACCTCAGCAACGGCGACACCGTCGCGGCTTCGCTGTGCCATGCGATCGTAGATGTGCGCTAGTCTCGCGGGCAAGGTGGCAAAGGCACCTGCGCGGTGTTTGCTCTGTTTATCAAATTCGGTTTTGTCGACCTTGATCGCGGCTTCAAATTCTTTCATCGCCGACGCGCGTTTGCCGTCGAGCGTGGCGATCTCTTCCGAGCGTTCACCGAGCTCTTTTTCGACGGCCTCGAGTTCTTCCATGATCTCGACGACCTGCGTTTCAAAACCCGCAATCTGCTTTTGCCCCGTGTCGAGGTCGCGCATGGCGGTCTCGTACTCTTTTTGGTTCTGTGAGTGTTTGAGATTGCGGTCGGCACGTTCGAGATAGATCTTGCTCTCGGCGATTTGGCGTTCCAGATCGGCACGCTTTGCGTTTCGCGTGTCACGGCGGCCCTGTATCTCACGAATAGAAGAGGCGTGCTGTTCGAATTCCTGTTCGATCTCTGCACGCCTCGCATCTGCTGTATCAAGTAACCGTTTCAACCTACGAAGGTTTGTATCGGTTTTCTGTAAATCAATTAATTTATCGAGTTCGGCAATCACTTAAGTTATCTCCATGAACGAAAAGCTAATCTTTAATGATACCGCATACTACGCCAGCGCTCAAAGCCGCGCGTGAGGCTCGCTCAATCGCTTAGCAAAATGGCGAAGTGCTCCTCGAAAAGCACTGAATCAGCAACGCCGCCATCGGCGTCGAGCCAATTCGGAAGCTCATCGCCATGAACAAAACGAAGCTCAGCCCGCTGCTCTGGCTTGCCGAAATGCGAGATCCTCGCGATGGCGAGTGAGCCTTGCCGCATGATCCCGTCCGACGGAGTTCGCACCCAACCCGCTTCGACTGTGAGACATCTCACTCCGAGACGAAACGATACGAGGCGGCCGACCATATTTGAATTGCCGTGTTTGAAACTGTGCGGGTCGACACGCTCGATGTTCAGGTGCGGCCGCTCTCGCATCTCGCGGCCGGCTATCTCGATTATCGTGTCAAAGAGCCAGCCGACACCGGCAGTTCGAATGGCGTCATTTGTTGCCTTTAGGCGCAGATATTCGGCGACATCGCCGCTCGCCGTAGGAAGCGCATCTTCAAGCATTTTCGACCAGACATTGTCGAGTTCGGTCATAAGGCGAGAATATTGGACGCGGGGGCAAAAGGCAATTTCGTGTTATGATTTTGGGCAGATTATGAAGTTTTTCGCGTTGTTTTTAAGATTCTCTGCCGTCACCGGCGTATTGTGGGTTGCCCTTTCCGTCACGGCCTTCTCCCAAACCACGAAGCTCAAATCAACGGCTGCTAAATCTACGGCCATCAAGACTCAACCGGGCACGAAGAAGCCAAAACCAGCCGCCGCGAAATCTACTACTTCAACTAAGCCAAAGACGGCGACGCCAAAGCCGAAAACGACAGCTACAAAGCCGAAAACACCAAAACCAAAACCAGTCGAAGAGCCGAAGCCAGACGAAAAGACGGAGTGGGACAAGACGATAGCCGTCAGCAATGCCAGTGAACGGATCTCGGCGGTGCGGAAATTTCTATCTACCTTTCCGGCCAGCGAGAGACAGAACGAAGGCCTCTCATTGATCGTCACTGCGGCGACAGAGATCGGAAACGCATCGCTATCGGCTGGTGAACTTCAAAAGGCCGCCGAGTATTTCAAGGTAGCCGCGAACGACGCTCCGGTTCCGGTTCCCGACCAGCTATTCAATGGCGCTCTGGCCAAAATCCCGTTGAATTTATATTTTCGTGGTGCGCGAACAGAGGCATTTGAGATCGCGTCGATACTCGAACAAAAGGCAGCGGCGAATGCGGATCAATTATTAAATATCGCGACATTCTACATGAGTGTCGAAAACGGCGCCGAGGCACGGCGTGTCGCGGATGCGGCGATCAAGATTGCCCCGACGTCATCCGCTGCCTATCAAACACTCGGGCTGGCGAGTCGCATCGATTTTCGTCTTGACGAGTCAGCGGCTGCCTATCAAAAGGCCGTCGAGCTTGATCCCGACTCACTATCTGCCCGCCGTGGCCTCGCCGAGATGAAGCGCTCGACCGGCAAAGCTGACGAGGCTTTGACTTTGTATCGCGAGATCTTGGCCAAAGATGCGACAAATGTCCCGTCTCAAACCGGCCTTGTACTTGCCCTTTTTGACAACGGAAAAGTGACCGAGGCAGAGGCCGAGATGGCTAAGTCGCTCGAAGCAAACCCCGGCAATGTCATCCTACTCGCTGGTGCTGCATATTGGTACGCCGTCAACAAAAATGGCGACAAAGCCGTGTCCGCTGCACAGCAGGCGATCACCAGCGACCCGCGATTTATCTGGTCACACATCGCTCTTGCACGCGGCTATTTAAGTCAGAACAACGCGGCTGCTGCCGAGAAAACGTTGCTCGCGGCGCGCCGATACGGCAATTTCCCAACGCTCGAATACGAGATCGCATCGGCCAGAATTGCGTCCGGATTTTATCGAGAAGCGTCTGAGGAATTGGTCAAGAGCTTTTCTGTGAAAGACGGCATCGTTCATACAAATTTAGGTGGCCGCGTATCGCGTGAGTCAAAAGATTTTACCGAACTCGTAGGTTTCGAACGCCGTGCCAGCATCTTCGCCCCAACGGCTGCAGACAGTCCTGAGAATGCCGCAAAGCTAACAGCTCTTCTTGAGATCAAGCAGCAGATTGACACCGCTAAGCCGAGCGACGAGACAATCGCAAGGGCCATCGACGATTTCGTTCGCGGCGATGACAAGATGCGCGTGCATCGGCAGCTTTTTGCGGCGACACAATTGCTTGAAAAGCGAATCTTGTTGCCGAAGGTGCTCGAACTCACAAAGGCCGCCGTCAGCGGTGTCGACACCGGCCTTGAAATTGCCGCTCCGTCAGCGGCCGTGATGGCGAGCGAGCTGTACGAGAGCCGGTCGATCGCGATAACAAAGGGTGAATACATCAACCTGCCCGAGGTGCCACGTCAGACGCTTTCCGCGATCATGCGTGGCCGGATCGAGGAGATCGCCGGTTGGGCACTCTATCAAACGGACGCAAATGACGACGCTATCGTTCGTCTAAAACGAGCCGTTGGTGTTCTTCCGGGCGACAGTGCATGGTGGCGTTCGAGCACATGGCGGCTCGCGTCGGCCCTCGCCAAAGCTGGCAAGGACAGCGAGGCTCTCGACTGGTACATCAAGAGCTACAAGGGAGCGACGCCCAATGCGTTCAGCTACGCGGTGATCGAAGGCCTCTACAAAAAGGTCAACGGCACCACAGACGGACTCGAACTAAAGATCGGTGCCAAGCCGGTCATGGCTACAACTTCAGAGGCTCTCGCTCAAAAAGTAGAGCCAACAGCGACGCCTGAAATAAGGGCCGAAGCATCGCCATCAGAATCGCCAAAACCATCAGAAACGCCCGCACCGTCGACGACACCAGCGGTCGCCGCCGAAGAACGAAAACCAACCGCCACTCCGGAAGAGGCGAAAACCACACCCACACCAGAGGAAGCAAAGGCGACCCCGACGCCGGAAGTTTCGCCCGTGCCATCGGTCGTGCCGATATCGACGCCATTGCCGAGTCCGACGATTGTGGAAGAATCCAAGGCCGAACCAACTCCGATTCCGGAGACGCGCAAGCCGACCGCCGAACCGACTCCAACTGAATCGCCGAGCTCAACGCCTGAGGAACCGAAGTCTTCACCATCTCCGACCCCCAAGGCCAAGCCCACGGAACCGTTGGACACAGCGAAACCCGTCATCGCGGCCAAAGAACTTTTTCCACCAGTGATCATCTCGATAACGCGTCCGTCAACTACACCGACGGCAACGACACCGGAACCTACGCCTACGCCGCAGACGCCTCCAACAGAGAAGAAACCGACCGAAGAATCGCCCAAAACGCCATCCGAAACGACAGTCGCAGAGGGCCGTCCGCGTGTCGTAACCACGTCCGAACCGATAGTGACAAAGCCATGTAAATTGACGGTGAGCGAAGAGACCGTTACGCTGCAAAGCGGCGGCGGCGATCTCGCCGTGATAGTGGGACGAACTGACGATGTCGAGGATCTCGACGGCTTAACGGCCGTTTCGACCAGTCCCGAACAGGTCTCGGTGCGTCGTGAGCAGATCGCCGGAGTCAAAGCACGAGCACTATTCGTGCTGAGGCCGGGAGAGCGGACCGGTGTGTTTCAAGTGCTCTTCCAACTGCCGTGCGGCAAGAAAGAGATCGTCGTTCGCATTCGTTAGTGGCGACGGTGTCGGCGTTTGTCGGGTTCGCCGATCGTTACCGTGACGGTTGCGACGGCGGCCATCAGGAGAAAGACGAACAGATTCGAATTCGTCCTCAGCGGAAAATCAAAAAAGCTGTGGACCATGATCCCGAGACACCCGGCTAATGCTCCAATAGCCGCACTTTGCCGAAAACCCTTCGTCGAAGACACAACAGTCAGGCCTTTCTTAAATAGCAGGAAAACAAACAACACGACGCACCCGATCGCGACGAGGCCGCCTTCGGCTAGCATCTGCAGATACTCGTTGTGTGCCTGCTCGACGCGGAGCAGGCCGCTCCAGGTGTCGTAACGTGTGAATGCGACTCCAAAAGAAT
>JANPDK010000106.1:0-23828 GCA_031431415.1 Acidobacteriota bacterium
GCCGCTTTCACTTGTTACGGAAGACAGCGGCATAGCCGCAAATCTTTTTCGGGCTATAACGGAAAAGCAGAGCCTTCCCACAAATAGAGCGGCAGAGCCGCTGAGATCAGTACAGCGACCTAGCGGAACCATCGCATTCACCTATTTCCGCCCGCCGCTACGCTCCGAAGTACTGATCCGTGACACCCGGCTGATCTTTATCAAAACTCGACTCTTCGCAGGACACGTCCTAAATTGCAGCGGTGTCTGGAAAGGCAATTCCAAATGGTGGGACCAACCATGGCGGACGCAGGAATGGGACATCGAGGTCGAAAACGCAGGTGTTTATCGGCTGTGTAAAGCAAGAGATGAATGGTTTTTATTTGGGGAGTATGACTAACGTCGGACCGCAGGCTGCCAGCCTGCGAGTAACCCGACACGCAGGCTGGCAGCCTGCGATCCGACTATGTTTTGCGAACTTCACACACGCTCTGCGTTCAGCTTTCTATCCTCCGGCTCGCAGCCACAGAGGCTGGCTCAGCGCGCGGCGGAGCTTGGGATAAAGACAGTCGCGTTAATGGATCGCGACACGGTCGCAGGTGCGGTGCGGTTCCACTTTGAGGCTCGCGAACAAGGCATCAAGCCGATCATCGGCTCCGAGATCACAATGGAAGACGGCAGTTTGCTGCCGCTTGTTCCGATGACTCTCGCGGGCTATCAGAACCTGAGCAGGCTCATCACCACGATCAAACTTCGCCACAAAAAAGGCGGGCATTTCGCCACCCGCAAAGACATCGAGGAACACTCGTCCGGCCTGCTTTGCTTTACCGGCGGAGCTGATGGATTTCTCCACACGAGCGTAAAAAACGGTAACGGCATTGCCGATCTTGCGTGGCTCAATTACGTATTTGAAAAGCGGCTTTATGTCGAGTTACAGCGGCATCATCTCAGACACGAGGAAGCAATAAACCAATCGCTCCTCGGCCTCGCTCATAAATTACGGCTTCCCTATTTCGCGAGTAGCGGCGTGTATTTCGCAGACCAGCATGATCGCGAATTGTTCGATGTTTTCACTTGTATCAAAAATCACACGACGATCTACGAAGCCGGCAAATTGCTCTCGGAAAACAGCGAGTGTTATCTGAAAAACGAGCAGCAAATGCTCAAGCTTTTCGAGGACATGCCCGAGGCGGTTCGGGTCACAAATGAGATCGCCGCACGCGTCGATTTCTCGATGGACGAGCTTTCTTATAATTTCCCCGATTACAGGGTGCCGGCGGGCGAAACTACGAACTCCGTTCTTCGTGCCAAGGCGATCGAGCGTTCGCATGAACGTTATCGACACGAGCCTTGGGCATTAAGGGCTCAGGTGCGTTCGCGTCTTGAAAAAGAATTCAAAGTGATCGAAATGAAAAAACTCGCTGGATATTTCCTGACAGTCTCGGACATCTCTGATTTTTGTAAGAGTAACAATATCCTCTCGCAGGGACGCGGCTCGGCAGCAAATTCGGTCGTCTGCTACGCGCTCGGCATCACTGCGGTCGAACCGATAAAAAACAAGCTTTTGTTCGAGCGTTTTTTATCTGAGAGCTATGAGCAATATCCCGACATCGACATCGACCTGCCGTCAGGCGACGACCGCGAATCTGTCATTCAGCATGTCTATAACAAATATGGCCGGCGAAGTTCGGGCATGACCGCGAATGTTATTAGTTATCGAGGTAAGTCTGCGGTGCGCGAGGTTGGCAAGACCTTCGGTTTCGGCCCGGAAGTATTGGGAAGGTTGTCAAAGCTCAATTCCCATTACGAAACTTTTAAGGGAAAAGAATTAGACAAACGCCTAAAGGAAGAGGGGTTTGACCCGAATGAGAATTCCCGTTTGCGGCATTTTGCCGATCTGTATCAGCGGATCTTAGATTTCCCGCGCCATCTCGGCCAACATTCGGGCGGTATGGTCATATCTATAGATCGCCTTGATGGTATTGTGCCGCTTGAACCTGCGTCGATGGAAAACCGTAGCATCGTTCAATGGGACAAAGATGATTGTGACGCCCTAAAGATCGTAAAGATCGACCTGCTTGGGCTCGGCATGATGGCCGTTCTACGAGATTCGATCACGCTTATAAAAGAACATCACGGAGATGAACTCGGGCTTTACAAAATTCCGACCGATGACCCAAAAGTTTTCGAGGCGCTGCAAAAAGGCGACACCGTCGGGATGTTTCAAGTAGAGAGTCGTGCGCAGATAGCTTTTCTTCCCAAATCAAAACCAGCCAATTTCTACGACATCGTCGTCCAGGTCGCGATCATCCGTCCCGGCCCGATCGTCGGCAAAATGCTGCATTCTTATCTCAAACGGCGGCAAGGGTTGGAAGAGGTCGATTACATTGACGAAAGGCTAAAACCGATCTTGGAGCGAACGATGGGAGTTCCGCTTTTTCAGGAACAACTTCTTAAGATCTCTATGGATATCGCCGGCTTTACTTCCGATGAGACCGAAGACCTCCGCAAAGCGATGGGCTTTAAGAAACCGGGTAAAAAGCTAGAAAAGATCAGCAAAGACCTTCGCGAAGGAATGGAAAAGAAAGGTGTTCCAAAGGAGGTACAGGAAAATATCGTAAATTGCGTACTCGCTTTCTCAAATTACGGTTTCCCCGAATCCCACGCTTTCAGCTTCGCCCTATTGGCCTACGCATCTGCCTATTACATGATCCACTACCGCGCCTGTTTTATGGTGGCCATGTTCAACAATTATCCGCTCGGATTTTACAACGCTGCGACGCTTATAAAAGACGCTCAACGTCATGGACTGCATTTTATCGCTCTGGACATAAACAAGTCGCAATATGAATTTACGGTCGAAGCCGTGGAAGTCAGTACCGGGAGCGGTAGCGACCGGGGATGTACTCTCCAACAACAAGTCCGCGTCGGTCTAAAATTTGTTCGCGGACTGAGGGAAGAAGTAGGCAGAAAGATCGTGTCGGAACGTCGGCTACCAGCCTGCGAGCTAGCACACACGCAGGCTGGCAGCCTGCGGTCCGACGTTCCCTATACCAGCATCGCCGACCTCATCGACCGCGTGCCCGAGATCAACAAACGCGAGATACGGGCTCTGAGTATCGCCGGGGCTTTGAATTTTGAAAATACGGTTCATCGTCGTCAGGCTTTGTGGGAATCGGAGCTTGCGATCCAGCCGAAAGGTGAACTTTTCGAGTGCGAAGTGCGGAATGCGGAATGCGGAATTGACGGTGACTCCGCACTCCGCACTCCGCACTCCGCATTCATCCGCCGCATGGAAGGCCTCGAACTCGTCGATGCCGACCTTCGCAAAACAGGCATCTCGATCGGCAAGCATCCGATGGCTTTTTTCCGTGAAGAGATGAACAGGCGCGGAATCTTATCTGCACAACAAACGCTAAACCTGAAAAAAGGCCAGGTTGTCTCTTCAGCCGGAGCAGTTATCATCCGCCAGCGTCCAATGACCGCGAATAATGTCGTTTTTATCACGCTTGAGGATGAGACCGGCTTTTCAAATTTTGTTGTCATGCCGGATGTGTTTGAAAAATACCGCGCCGTTATCAACCAAAGCGATTTTTTGATAATAAGAGGAATCTTTGAGGAACGCGGAATGCTAAAAGCGATACATTTTGAGACTGTCAGTGATCTGCGTACAGAGGTTGTTTCGCATAACTTCAGATAAACAAGCAATTTGCCCTCAAACGTCTTTTTCGTCATACTTTTATAGCTTTATGACCAATCAACCAACACCGAACGCCAGCTATAGTCTTACTCTTCGCGTTCGCATTCATAACAAGCCGGGAAAACTTGGCGAGATCACGACAGCTATTGGAAAGGCCGGTGGCGATATTGAGGGCATTGATATTGTCAGTGTCGGCAAGGATTTTTTGATCCGGGATATTACGGTCAATGCCGCCTCCGAGTCGCATGACAAAGAGATCGTTGCTTCCGTAGAGGACATTGACGGCGTAGAGGTCGTAAATATAAGTGACCGCACGTTCCTGATGCATCTCGGCGGCAAGATCGAGATCGCTTCGAAGATGCAGCTCAAGACGCGCTCGGATCTGTCGATGGCATACACGCCGGGCGTTGCACGCGTTTGCGAGGCAATTGCGAAAGACCCCGAGAAAGTCTTCAATCTTACGATAAAGAAGAACATGGTCGCGGTCGTCACCGACGGCACGGCCGTGCTCGGACTAGGTGACATCGGCCCGGCGGCGGCGATGCCCGTGATGGAAGGCAAGTGTCAGCTGTTCAAAGAATTCGGCGGTGTCGATGCGTTCCCGATCTGTCTTGACACTAAAGATCCGCACGAGATCATCCAAACGATCAAGCACATCTCGACCGTCTTCGGAGGGATAAATCTCGAGGACATTTCAGCACCTCGATGTTTCGAGATAGAGGAGCGACTGGTCCAGGAGCTTGATATACCGGTCTTTCACGACGACCAACACGGCACCGCTGTTGTCGTTCTCGCCGCCTTGATCAACGCGCTAAAGATCGTCAACAAGCGGATGGAAGACATCAAGGTCGTCGTCAACGGCATCGGTGCCGCCGGCGTCGCCTGCTCAAAGATCGTGATGGCCGCCGGGGTCAAAAACATTATCGGCTGCGACACGACCGGTGCAATTTATAACGGCCGTAAAGAGAACATGAATTGGGTCAAGGATTGGTACGCACGCAATACCAACCCTAACAACGAGCAAGGCACGATCCATGATGTTATCAAAGGCGCGGACGTTTTCTTCGGTCTGTCTGCCCCTGGCGTGATCGACGAAAATGATCTAAAGAATATGGCGCAAGAACCGATCGTTTTTGCGATGGCAAACCCCACGCCGGAGATCATGCCCGAGGACGCCGCCGGCCATGTCGCTGTGATGGCAACCGGACGCTCGGACTATCCAAATCAGATCAATAACGTGCTATGCTTCCCGGGTATATTCCGCGGAGCGTTGAACTGCCGTGCATCGCGTATCACCGAGGGAATGAAGCTCGCCGCCGCTCATGCGATCGCCGACATCATCGGGCCGGACGAACTTCATCCCGACTACATCATTCCGTCGGTTTTCGACCGGAGAGTCGGTGAGGCAGTCGCAGCAAAGGTCGAAGAAGCGGCTTACAATGACGGCGTCGCCCGCCGCGAACGAGCCAATTCCGAGTCGCATTTTGAAGAAGCATCAATGATGGTAAATGGTTAAAGCCCGTCTCAAAGAACTCAGTATCGAGGAAGCCGCCAATTCGCTGACGCATGGCGTGGGGCTGCTGCTGAGTATGGTGGGCTTTGTCGTGCTCGTCGCATTGGCCGTCGTCAAAGGCGGTGGATGGAATATTGCCAGTGCGGTCGTTTACGGCTTTTCGCTGATCATTCTGTACGGGGCATCAATGTTTTACCACTCCGCGATCACGCCTCGGAGTAAGAGCATTCTCCAACTCGTCGATCACTGCTGTATTTATCTACTTATCGCGGGAAGCTATACGCCATTTGCCTTGATCCTTTTGCGTGACGGGATCGGGTTTGGACTGTTTGCTTTTGCGTGGATATTTGCGGCGGTCGGCATCGTAACCAAGGTCGTGTTTGAGATACGTTCGGGATTTATCTCGGCAGCTATCTATCTCGTCATGGGCTGGGTCGGCATTGTTGCGATCGAACCTATCTACAACGCTGTTGGCATCGTGCCGCTGATCCTCGCGGTCGCTGGCGGGTTGAGCTATACGCTTGGCATCATCTTTTTCGGTTGGCAGAGCCTGAAACACCACCATGCTATCTGGCACATCTTTGTGCTGATGGGCAGCGTTTTTCACTTTGTCGCAATCGCTGGCTACGTGATCCCTTACACGACAAATTTGTAACCCATTCCATGTACGGTCTGTATGTATTGCGGGTGCCGTGGATTCTCCTCGAGTTTCTGCCGCAGCCACGCGATGTGAACGTCCACGGTACGCGTCGTCGGCATAGCGTCGTAGCCCCAAACCGCATCGAGCAGATCGTCACGCGAGTGAACGGTGCCGCGATTCTCGATGAAATACTGCAAAAGCCTGAATTCCATCGCCGACAACTCGACAGGTGTATTGCACTTCGTAACCTCGGCCCGTTTGAAATCGACGCCTACATCACCAAAGCGAAATGCACCATTCGGGGCCGACTCGGTGTTGTTCGGCGAACGGCGAAGCAATGCTTCGATACGCGCGAGGAGCTCGATGACCTCGAAAGGTTTTGTCAGATAATCGTCTGCACCGAGCTTCAATCCCAGAACCTTGTCGATCGTCTCGCCCTTCGCAGTCAGCATCAGGATCGGCGTCTGAATTCCCTTCTGCCGCAGGTCGCGTGCGATGTCGTAGCCGTTTTTCTTCGGGAGCATCACGTCGAGCAGTATCAGATCGAACTGTTGCTCACACGCAAGATCAAATCCAGCCTTCCCATCCGCCGCCGAAGTCACGATAAAACCCTCGCTCGTCAACCGGTCGGTCAACGTAACGATCAGGCCTTTTTCATCTTCGACTAGCAGAATTTTCATCGGAATATTTTCAACGCAAAGACGCAAAGACCGCGGTGTCGCAAAGGAAAAACAGGGCGATCGGAGCACCAAACATAGACTATTTCTTCTTTCGCGTCTTTGCCCCTTTGCGTCTTTGCGTTAAATCTCTTTCTGCGGAATCTCGATCGTGAACTTACTCCCCGTGCCCAGTTCGCTCGTCGCACGCACTCTGCCGCCGTGGGCCTCGGTGATCTGTTTTACGAGCGACAGGCCGAGGCCATTGCCGTGGATCTGGGCGTCGACGACTTCTTTTGAACGATAGAACGGCTCGAAGATCTGTTTGAGGTCACTCTTCGAGATGCCGATGCCGCGATCTTCGACAGTGATCTTTATCTTGCCATCGCCGTTTGAAACAGAGACCTTGAGCCACGGGTCGCCGTTGCAGTATTTGATCGAATTCGCGATCAGATTCTGGATCGCCTGGCTCAACGCGTTCTTGTCCGCGGACAGGGTCGGCAGCCCATCCGCGATCGCCGTTTCCATCTCAAATCCGCGATCGTCGATCAGCGAACGGCTCTCCTCGACCGCGTCGTTAACGATGTCGGCGATCGGCGTGGGTTTGAAATTGAACTTTCGCTTGCCCGAATTCGCACCTGCAAATTCCAGTATCTGCTCGACCATCGACGACAGCTTCCGGCCCTCGCCTTTGATCAGATCGCCGTAACGGGAGACTTGCACGGTCTCTTTCGCAACGCCGTCGGCCAGATTTTCACCTGCGGAACAGATCACCGCGAGCGGCGTACGAAATTCGTGTGACACGCTCGAAACAAAATCGAGCTGCCGTTGCGCCAACGCACGGGCACGCATCGACGAAATAATGATCGCCGCGACTGCCGCCGCAAGCAGAAACAAGATGCCAAATCCGATCGCCAAATTACGCCTCAGCGTCGAGGCAATGTACCCGTCAAGCGAACCCGAAACATGCTGCACGCCAAGCTGCCACGGGCCGCCGGGAATGTCAGTGGTCGTTGTTGTTGCAGTAAAAACAGACGTTCGCGGCTTCGAGCCTTTCATCTCGATGGTGAAATTACCGGCCTTGGCTTCGCCTCGATGCTCGAAGCTGTGCGTCTCGACCTTCGAATTGACGACGACGCTCTGCCGCTTCTCACCGATGGAGTTCATCAGGTCTTTGTTGGCAAAAAAGACAAAATTGTTCGGCGAAACATCGAGCAATTTCGCAGTCGCGTCAGTGTCACCGGAGTTGATCTCGCGAAAGACGGCTTCTCCAGCCTTGTCCGTGACCTGCACGCGGAACTCATTGGTATCGAAGTATTTGCTGACAAGTGCCGGGATCATCTTCGCCGTCATCGTGTCGCGGTCGAGCTCTATCGCGAGATACCCATACGGCTCGGGCATTCCGAGCGACGGCGGAGCCTCGGGAGTGTCCTTCTTGATAACGATCTTCTCGCCTCTAGCGGGCATCAGATGGATTGGCAGGAAAAGCGTGTCGAGGTCGTCTTGAACGGGTTTGAAATTGTTCGGGTCGGCAAGCCTTTGTTTCAATTGTCCGAGCTTGGCCGCATTGTACTCGGGCGTTGTTGCCGGATCGACGGCAACGAAGCCAACTCCTCGTTCATATCTCAGAGCCGCAGTCTCACTCTTCGCCTCGAAGAAATAGAACTCTTTGATCAGTGTCGGGTACTGAGTATTCTCGGCCCAATACTGATAACGCTCGTTAAAAGGTGCCCAATCTCTTTTCTTCCAGCTATCGACATCCGTCTGAAAATTGAAATACGCGTTCTGTATCTCGAGGTTAAAATCACCAGCCAGACGATCTGCCTGATCCTTAGCGCGAACCTTGGCTTTTTCGCCGTCCGACGCACTGATCTGTGTCATCCAACGATATTGCAGCAGCCCTAGCGCCACGAGCAGCACCGCCAAACCACCGATCATCAGATATGTAAGCCACGAACGCTTCATCGTTCTTCATTCTCTACTGACCACCGCCCGCTGTCTACTGTTTTCGCGGACATTTTACATTCTTAACAATTTCTTTGCGTCGTCTTAACCACTCAGATTGCAGTTCGGCCTACTATTTGTGCTAGATACTCGTTATACATACGATCATATGAACATACGCAGCACGATAATTCTTTTTTTACTTTTTGTCGGCACCCTCGCCACAGCCATGGGCCAAGCTCCTCAGCGGCCAGTGTTCCCGGACACGATGAGTATCACCGGCACGGTCGACATGCCGCTGAACTTTAAAGACCACGTACCCGTGATCGAGGCAAAGATCAACGGCAAAGGGCCGTTCCGTTTCGAACTCGACACCGGATTTGGTGGGATGGTCCAGCTAAAGGAAAGTCTGGCCGCTCAACTGAATCTTCCCGTGGTCGGCGAGGCCATGTCTGGTGACCCCAGCGGGAGAAATCCAATCGTAGTCCGTCTGCTACGAGCCGAAACCGTCGATGTCGGCGCCGCGCATTTTGGCGGCATTACCGTCAGCGAAAGCAAGCATCAGAGGTCAGCAGATCTTGATGGTGTGATCGGGTTGAACCTTTTCAACAAGCTGAAGGTACGGTTTGATTATATCGACAATAGATTCAGCCTCGCGGAAGGGACAATATCTGCGGAACGAAGCCGGACGTACACAATTGATCACGGCGTGCCGGTCGTTGAGATATTAGTCAATGGCACAAAAACAAAGGTACATATCGACAGTGGCAGCCCCGGGGAAGTAACACTTCCATTAAGCATGGCCAAAACGCTGTCACTTAAAGGCGAACCTGTCGTCGTAGGACGCGGCCGCACCGCTGACGGCGAATTTGAGGTCTACAGATCTGAGCTCAAAGGTGAAGTAGATGCGGGTGGCATCGTCATCAAAAATCCCAGTCTCGACTTTATTTCGGTGTTCCCGATCGGAAATCTTGGGTCTAGATTTCTAAAGAGTCTCAGTGCCACCTTTGACCCTGCAAATAAACGCGTCTTATTCGAACGACCGTCTCAGGGCAACACGTCCGATTTGTCCAAATCGGCATCCGGAAAACGGGCGCTTGCATATTTCACCGCACTCAATTCCGGCGACGACGCGCAGCTTACTGCATTCTTCAGTGAGAACATCGACGCTGAGGCGTTAAAACGACGTGGTGTCGAGCCGCGGGTCGCTTTCCATAAAGAGGTTCGCGCCGATTTCCGAAAGCTCGAGATCAAACGCGTCGTCAACGTGGCCCAAAACGAGATAAATGTTCTTGCCCAGTCGCCCTCGGGCTCGTGGGCATCGATTACTTTCGAGATCGAGGGATCGACCGGGAAATTCGCCGGTGTAAGTGTCGAGCAGATCCAGCCCCCGACTGAAACCGTGAAAATTGCTGCTCCCGCGACGCTCGCCGATCTTAGCCCGGCTGTCGACAGACTTATCGACGGCCTCGTTAGATCAGAAGAATTCTCGGGCGTCGTGATGATCGCCAAGGACGGCAAACCGTTCTTTTCCAAAGCCTACGGATTTGCCGATGCCGATAAGAAGATCGGAAACAAGCCCGACACCAGATTTAATCTCGGCTCGATCAATAAGGTATTCACACGGATCGCGATCGGCCAGCTTGTCGCCGCCGGCAAGCTTTCATTCACCGACAAACTCATCAAGGCACTGCCCGATTATCCCAACCGTGCCGTGGCCGAAAAGATAACCGTCGGCCAATTGGTCACGATGACCTCAGGCATCGGCGATTTCTTTAATGAAAAATTTGAGGCGGCAGAAAAATCGAGGATCCGTTCGCTGAAAGACTATCTGCCGTTCTTTGTGAACGAACCGCTCGCGTTCGAGCCTGGGACCGGAAAGGCCTATTCGAATGGCGGCTATCTCGTGCTCGGCCTGATCGTCGAAAAGCTATCGGGCAAGAGCTATTACGACTACGTTCGCGAGAACATGTTCGCCCCGGCTGGAATGGCCAGCACCGATTCGTATGCGATCGACGAATTGCCTGCGAACACTGCTGTCGGTTACGCATCGGCTGCGGGCAAACGCACGCCGAACTTGTCGGAACAACCCGCACGCGGCAGCTCGGCAGGCGGCGGTTACTCGACTGCGGACGACATGCTGCGGTTCGCAAATGCTCTCAAGGCAAGGAAACTCGTCCTGCCAAATGACGACGGCACGTTGCCGACGGACTTTACAGGCGCCGGATTCGCCGGCGGCTCGCCCGGCGTTAACGCCATCTTTATCACGAACGGCTCAACCGGTTACACGGTGATCGTCCTATCGAATTTCGATCCGCCGAGTGCTGAAAAGCCGGGCGAACTTGTTCGTGATTGGTTGAAACAGTTGAAGCAATAATGATAGAAACAACGGAGGTAAATGTTATGAAACGATTTATTTTTTCTGTATTGGCCGTCTCGGTCTTTTTTCTCGGCCTCGGAGCTCTGGTCGAAAAGACCGGTGCAAAATTCAAGTCTGACGAGAAGGCTCTTGATCTCGTTCGAAAGGCCCGCGTCGCCATCGGCGGTGACGCTGCGATCAATGCCGTCCAGAGCATGACGATCGTCGGTCGAACGACGCATAAGATGAAGATCAACGGCGTCGAATCGACCCAGGAAGGCGAGACCGAGATCGCTATGCAGTTGCCGGACAAGCTGTCGAAGATGGTAAAGATCGGCAAGGACGACGGAACGGGCGCCGGACACAAGGTGATGAACCAGACGTTCGACGTGGTCGTGGTCGGTGATGCCAAAGATAAAATGAAGATCACGCTCAACGGCGAGGGCAATTCCAACGGAGCGACCATTTCGAAGAGGATCATGGTCAAGAAGGACGACGGAACCGTTCTCGAGCTGACCGGAGCCGAAGCCGATAAGTGGATCGCCGAGCATCCTGACGTTCCCGGCGAAAAGGACATCGTCATCAAACGCGTCGATGGTGGCGCGATGAAGTCAGGCGACAAGGTGATCGTCCGCAAAGCTGACGGAACCGAGGGCACTGCGACCTTTACCACCAAGGATGGCAAGACTTTTAACATCGACAACCACAAGGTGGTGATGGCGGGACACGGCGATATATCGGCACATCACAGCGCGATGAAGAGCAACGAGTTGCTCCGCACCACGCTCAGCCTGCTGCTCACCGCTCCGCAGGGCATCAATGTCGACTACACGTTTGGCGGCACCGGCGACGTTGATGGCCGCAATTGCAACATCGTCGTGGCGTCATTTGGCGGACAGTCGTTCAAGCTCTATTTCGACGGCTCGTCAAATCTGCCCGTTGCCATGGCTTTTAAGGGAATGGCCATGCCAGCGATTGCGACCTTTGACAAACACGCCGCACCGCCGAAAAATGGCGACAAGAATGTGATGGTCTTCACACGCAAAATGGACGCAGGCGAAATGACAGATCAGATGGTCAAATTCACCGACTACCGCTCGGTCGGCGGTGTGCAGTTGCCGTTCAAATGGACGCAGACCGGCGAGACCTTTGACGTCACCAACTACGAGATCAATCCCGCCAACATCGGGGAGAAATTTCAGAACCAAACTGTGATGGTCAGAACTACGAAACCAGACAGCAAGTAAGAAATTCACCACAGAGACACGCAGAGCACAGAGAAAGCAATTTCTAACTCTGAGCTCTCTGTGTCTCTGTGGTGATTTCTTTTCCTAAGCCTGTTACGACAGCTTTTCCGGCGTCGATAGCTCCTTTGATGTGCCGCTGATTCGTAAAATGCCCCGCCACATAGACGCCCGGCACGTTCGTCTCAAACGTCTCCGGATCATAAACCGGAACCTCGCCGGACTTGCCATTCTCAGTCTCGACGCCCAAACCTTTCATCATCGACAGATCCGCATCAGAACCGATCAGTACAAAAACAACATCATTCTCCAACACGACACGATCGCCTTTTTCGCTCTCTAGCTCGACCTCACCTTCGCGGATCTCGATCACCTTGCCGAGGAAAAATAGACTAAGACAGTGTTCGTTCAACTCCTGCTCAAGCGGCTGCTTGACCCAATATTTGATACAGCCCTGCTTCGGATCGGTGCTCTCCCAGTTCTCCCGAAAGATCGCCAGCGTCGTCTCCGCACCTTCCTGCGCCAAAAACAAAGCAGCCTCGCCCGCCGAATTCCCACCGCCCACGATCAAAGCCTTCTTCTTGACCCACGGATACGTCTCGCGAAAATGATCGAACACATGCGGCAGGTCCTCGCCCGGAACATTTAGTTTGCGAGGATAGTCCATCGCTCCGATCGCAAAAAGAATATTCGTCGCCTCGTACGAAGTCTTGTCCGTTGTGACAACAAAAAAACTCCCCTCCTTACGAAGGAGGGGCGCAGCTTTAGCTGCGGGGTGGTTCTCTGCGTTATCATCCACACAACTTTGGTCACGGCGAGAGAGAACCACCCCGTCAGTTCCGTCAAAAGACGACGGAACTGCCACCCCTCCTTCGTAAGGAGGGGAGTTTTTTTGGACCTTCATCACCGTTTCTTCCGTATTTATGTTCAGCCCATTATCCAAAACAAACCGCACATAGTAAGAAAGCAGTTCCTCCCTCGTCGGCTTTTCCCGGGCAGGCTTGAGATCGCCCGCGATAAACTCCAGCTCATTCGTCGTCGAAAAAACCGTCAGCCCGACGGGATAATTGTAGATCGTATTCCCGATCAATCCTTTCTCAATGACAAGATACTCGAGCCCGGCCTGCTTCGCGTGAAAGGCAGCCGAAATCCCCGCCGGCCCTGCTCCTATGATTATTAGATCAAACATCTTTCAGATATTTCTTTTCCCGCAGATATCCTCTGAATCCCATCGTTGCCGCTCCCAAGCCTCCAAATACCAGCAGTGGTGTCCAACAGGAAAAATTAACCATCCGCGAACCGAGCTTAGCTTCAATGAAAGGCAAGACAAATGAACCGATTCCGGCGACAAAGACAGCAGCTCCGGCAGCCATATAGAGCTTGTGCGTTTTAATCCGGGCCAAACTCTGTTCCCGAAGTTCTTTGTGAACGGATACTGTTCGAAGTTCGTCATCAATTTCTTCCGAACAAAATCGGCAGACTGTATCGTCAGAAGAGATTATCTGGCCGCACTGAGGACAAGGAAAAGTCTGCCGCTTTAGATCATCCGGGAAAATACTCATCAGCCTTCGCCTCCAAGACGCTTGAGCTCTTCAGTAAGCTTCTCGATCTGCAAATGCGTATTCTCAAGCTCCCGCTTCGATTCCAGATACTTCTGCCACTCGCCGGTGTTGGTCAGAGCCTTAAGCGTGTCTTCATCGAGAGCGTGCGCCATCAGCACAAGCAGATCGCCGAGGGCTTCGTGGCCGTCGAGGAGCGATTGGATGATGGTGTACGCGAGTTTGGCGTTGGGTAGATCGAGGTCGAGTTCTTCCATAGTGAGTTGATCAATATTCATTTTAGCCAATGAATGGCAGATCGATCACTGTTATTGAAGTGTCACCTGCTTTGAGTTCAGTGCCAGCGACGAGATAGTCATAGCGGACGTACGCCAAGGCGATCGTCTTTTCGAGTTTCGGCAAGTATGCAACTGACGTTATTCGTCCCGCGTTCTTTCCATCCACCGTAGTCAACTCTGTCCCAACGACAGAACCACCCCGGCCTTCGGCCACCCCTCCTTCGTAAGGAGGGGAGCTAAGAACGAGTCCCGTCAGCCGTTTTGCTACGTGTCCGCGAAAGTGAATTCTCGCAATGATCTCCTGGCCGATGTAGCAGCCTTTGTTGTACGAGATAAGGCCGTCGAGGCCGAGTTCGGGGACGATGGTTGTTTCGTCCATGTCGATGCCATAGAGCGGGATGCCGTTTTCGATGCGCAGGGTTTCGTAGAGGTCGTCGGGAATTTCGACGGCTCCAGATCCGTTGAGTCCACTGCGAAAATACTCAGCTCGATCGCTGGGGATGAAACGATCTGTGGAGTTCGCCGATCGATAGAAGACACCAGCGGCTAATGAAGGCGTTTCTTCTCCAAACATCTCGAAATATTGATAGTCATCGGACATATCCTCGACAAAAAAGTCTCCCGCAAACGTAAATCGAAACAGATTCTGAAACACCTTCTCCCGCGTCGCTTCTTCCGTCTCGAAAAGAAATTTTTCGCCCTGTCTCCGTACGCGAACTACCGCGAGCAAACGCCCTTGAGCATTGGGAAAAGCGGCGAGCATTTGGGCTCCGTCTTCGAGGGTTTTCATGTCATTTGAGATCAGGCCGTCGAGAAATTGGACGGCTTCTTTACCCCAAACGGCGATCAGGCCGCGTTTTTGCTCGTTATAACCGCTCCCGCCGGAGCGAATGTGGTCGTAAGTTTTTCGAAGTTCGGTGTTCATTCTTTAGCAACCGTATTTGTTACAATACTTAATTACTTTATTACTTCGAAACGCAATTACACAATGAGTCAATTAACCGAAGCAGTTGTATTGGAAGCGCTAAAAGCGATCATCGACCCCGATCTGCGTAAGGACATCGTTACGCTCGGGTTTATTCATAATCTTGAGGTCGCGGGCGGCGATGTGCGGTTTACTATCATGCTCACGACGCCGGCTTGTCCGGTCAAGGAAGAGATGGAAACGCACGCGAACGAGATCGTGCGTGCTCTCGACGGAGTAGCCAGCGTCAAGGTCACTATGGACGCCGAGGTGCCGCAGGGACGCGGGATCAAGAACAATATCGCCATTCCCGGCGTCAAAAACATTATTGCCGTGTCATCCGGCAAAGGCGGCGTTGGTAAATCGACCGTTGCGGTCAATCTCGCCGTTTCGCTTGCCAAGGACGGTGCAAAGGTCGGCATTATGGATGCCGATGTTTACGGACCGAATGTACCGATGATGCTCGGTACCGGTTACGATCAGCCCGAGGTTTTCGAGGGCAAACTGGTACCGATCGAGGCACACGGCGTCAAAATGATATCGATGGCCGTGCTCGTGCCGCCCGATAAGCCTATGATCCTGCGCGGGCCGATGCTGCATGGTGTCGTGCGGCAGTTTCTGTCGGACGTCGATTGGGGCGAACTCGACTACCTCATCGTCGATATGCCGCCGGGCACGGGTGACGTGCAATTAAGTTTGGCGCAGCTTGTGCCCGTGCAAGGTGCCGTTCTCGTGACGACGCCGCAGGAAGTTTCGCTATCGGACGTGCGCCGAGCCGTCAAAATGTTCGAACAGGTCAACGTGCCCGTGCTCGGTGTGATCGAGAATATGTCGTACTTCATCGCGCCCGATACGGGCAATAAATACGAGATCTTCGGCAGCGGCGGCGGCCAGAGCCTCTGCGACGAATACGGCCTCAATTTCCTCGGCCAGATCCCGCTCGGCATGGAAGTCCGCGAAGGCGGCGACACAGGCGTACCGGTTGTTGTGTCATTCCCCGACTCGCCGCAGTCAAAGGCAATCGACCACGTAGCCGAAGAAGTCGCAAGACAGATCTCGATCGAGGCGATGAAGCCGGAGTTGGTCATCATGACGCGGGCTGAATAGATTATGTTATGAGGGGATGCCCCAGAGAGTCTTTTAATTTTGGTTATCTACCTTATCAGAACTATGGTGGAGAAGAACGAAGATCAAGAGCAGTATCCGTACTACAATCATGACTCAGAGGAGTGGCGACCTCTTGTCAACGCGGTCAGCGCGGCCTTTTTAGGTATTCTCGTTATTTACGGAGCATGCACTTTCATCCCAAAAGACAAAGGCGACCAGTTCTGGAATGTTTTTTTGATCGGCAGTGTTACCTGGATGATTTGCGTCACGGCTTGGGTACAAATCTACATAAACAAGCGGCAATGGCAAGCGATGAAAGACGGCTTGCAAGAGACTCGCACCTTGATAGAGCAGGGTAGAGAGAATCTTGATTTTACTAAATCGTCTTTCTACCTTGCTGAACGAGCGTACGTCTCCGTCCGCGGGCTGATGCCAACCATCACGATGGCGGCCAATGCTTGCCCACGATTCGGCTATGTTCTCGAAAATGGTGGGCGCACGCCCGCATTCAATGTTTCGGTTCCCGTATATACGGCGATTAGTAACACTACCGAACCGGTCGAATGGAGACGTGCTCCAGACTCATTCTTCGGAACCGATTTTCTCATGCCAAACAAACCAACTGAGCGAATCGAGGCTGACGGCTTCTTTTCACTTACCGACGAGCAGTTTGAGGAGTGGATTAAGAGTAAATTGATTTACTACGTTAAGGTCGATTTGAGCTACTGGGATATCAGTCACAATAAGGTTTTTACTCCATATATTTTCTACATCCACCCGCTTCGCGGTGGAGTTTTGCAGTTGATGCCGCCTGGATTAGTACCAGATAGGGAGAAGGCCTGAACGAAGAATGAAGGGGCCAGTTAAGACACTGCCCTCATGTGCAAGGTATAGACTTATTTCACGAAAAGGCACACAATAATGTCCCTTATGAAAGTAGCCCGATTGCCCGCCTTTATTTTTCTTTCGCTGTGCCATTGGGTTGCGATTACGGCACAGGTAGAAATTAGTGAGATGCCCGTGTGCAGTTCCTCGAGTTATCTACACGAATGCCGAGGAACGAAAACGTACCCAGATGGCTCGAAGTATATGGGCAAATGGGTTGCGAACAAACGCCACGGCCTAGGTGCCTTGGTTTTTCCTGACGGAGATAAGTACGAAGGGGAGTTTAAGGATGATCGGCTTCATGGTCAGGGTGTTTACACGACTCCAGACGGACGCAAGTATGTAGGCGAGTTCAAAAATGATCAATTTAGCGGAAGTGGCACCTACACATGGCGTGATGGCCGACGCTACGTAGGAGATTTCAGGAATGACAAATTTAATGGCCACGGGACATTGAGTTATCCTGACGGCTCAAAATACGTCGGGGAGTTTCAAGACGACCGCCGGAATGGTTACGGTTTATTCATTTCCACGGCGGGAAAAAACTCAGCCGGATATTGGCGCAACGATTCTTTAACTTCTCCTGACCAAATGTCCAGCACAGGTCTCAGTACCTCTTTGATTCGTCTGAAACTCGACGAAGTTGGAGGCACTTTTGAGCTACCGGTGAAGATTAACGACGAGATTTCTCTTCGCTTCGTCCTCGATAGCGGAGCATCTGACGTAACAATACCTCTTGACGTGTTCCTCACGCTGCGCCGTACTGGAACTATAAAAGATTACGATTTACGAGCCGAGCAAACTTACGTATTGGCTGATGGCACCACTACCAAAGAACGATCTTTCGTTATTCGATCTTTGGCAGTTGGGGGTCTCAAGATTTCGAATGTCTCTGGTTCGGTTACAAGTCCAAATGGCACGCTTTTGCTCGGACAATCGTTTCTAAAGCGGTTCAAGTCGTGGTCCGTCGACAATGTAACGAAAGAGCTCATACTTTCCCCCTAGCCTAGTGTCGATGTTTCTAAGTTATTACGAGTATCAGAAACTTCGATATGGTGCTATTTTAATCATTACACTCTATTTCATTTCAGGATTTTGAAACTATGGCTATTTATCGCAATGGTTTTTCGCATATCCGCACATTCTCCGGAAAGGTGCTGGTAAGTGTCGTTTTGCTTTGTCTATTAACCGCCTCTGTTCCGTCACAGTCTTCAAAACGCTCGCTTTCGTCAAACGACTTCGATTCATGGAGAAGCCTGCAGGGCACGCAAATCTCGCGTGACGGGAAATGGGTTGCGTATGTGATGCAGCCGCAGGATGGGGATGGCGAGTTTTTTGTTCGTTCGACGACGGGCGAGAGCGAGTGGCGTGCGCCGCGTGGTTATCGTCCGCCGGCACCTCCGCCAGATCCGGCTGATCCGGCTGCAACGGCGGCTTTTCAGGCTCTTGGAAGGCTGCTGCGGCCGAACTTCTCGGCCGACAGCAAGTTTGTCTTCTTCAACATCGAGCCGAACATGGCTGATATCTTGAAAGCGAGGCGTGACAAAAAGCGGCCTGAGGATTTCCCGAAAACGGCCCTCGGCATAATGGATGTCGCGACCGGAAAGGTGACTCGTGTCGAGGACGTGAAATCGTACCAGGTGCCGGAGGACGGATCAGGATTTGTAGCGATACTAAAAGAACAGACCAGAGAAGATCGCCGGCCCGAAACTAGCACGGCCGAAGCAGTGCCGGCAAATCCAGCGGTGAACGCAAACGTCGCACCGACTGCCACGCCCACACCTTCTCCTTCTCCGTCACCTGCAACCGGTGCCCGTCGGAAGGAGTACGGAACTAATCTGGTTCTTCGCGACCTCGCCACGGGCAAGGACCGTACATTTGCCGATGTTCTCGAATACAGCTTTGCGAAAGACGGCAAGACTTTGATCTATAACGTCTCGTCCCGCACTGAATCACGCAACGGGCTTTTTGCGGTAACGCCACAATCCGATGCCCAGCCTTCCGCATTGCTTTCAGGTGCCGGAAAATATACAAAATTTAGCTGGGATGAAAAGCAAACACAGCTCGCCTTTATCAGCGACAAGGACGATGCGGCGGCGAAGCAACCCAGATTCAAGGTCTATCACTGGACACGCGGAGCGGCTAAGGCTGACGAGGTAGTTTCGATGAAAACGCCCGGTTTCCGCCCCGAGTATGTGATCAGCGATAAAGGCTCGGTCAGTTTTTCATTTGACGGTAGCCGCTTGTTTATCAGCAGTGCTCCGCCGCCCGAGCCTGAGGCTGACCCGAATAACGCCGTGCCCGATGAGGAAAAAGTGCTCGTCGACCTGTGGCATTGGAAGGACGACTACATCCAACCGCAGCAAAAGGTCCGTGCGATAGCCGACCGCGACCGTTCGTATCGCGCGGTTTGGCACATCGCCGATAAAAAATTCGTCCAGCTCGCCGATGCGGCGATGGAGAGCATAAATCCGAGCTCGAATGGCCTCTACGCTCTCGGCACCGACGACCGGCCGTATCGCATCAGCAGCAATTGGGAGCCGGGCTACACTGATTACTATCTCGTCAACACGGTCGATGGCTCACGAAAATTGCTCCAGAAAGGCGCGCGGTTTGGCTTGAGTTGGTCGCCGGGAGGCAAATACGCTGTCTATTTCGACGGCAAAGATTGGAATTCGATGTCGATCCCAGACGGCAAGGTCACGAATTTGACGAGCAAACTCGGGGTCAAATTCACCCAGGAAGACCACGACACGCCGGAACCCGCGCCGTCGTACGGTCTTGGCGGATGGACGAAGGACGACAAGCATATCCTGATTAACGACCATTTCGATATCTGGCAAGTCAACGCCGACGGCAGCGGAGCAAAAATGCTGACGGGCGGTATCGGCAGACGCGAAAAGGTTCAGATGCGTTACGTCCGGCTCGACTCAGACGAAAGATTTATCGAACCCGGCAAATCAATGTTGCTCAGTGCCGAAAGTGAGGAAACACGCGATTCCGGTTTCTACCGCGTAAAACTTGATGGCACGCCCGAAAAACTGACGATGGATGCCAAGAATTTTGGTACGCCGACCAAAGCAAAAGATGCCGATACGATGATGGTCACGGCCACGCGGTTTGATCTGTTCCCCGATATCTGGGTGACGGGCGGTGATTTCAAGGATCTTAACAAGATGAGTGACGGTGACGCACAGCGTGCTCCATTCAACTGGGGAACGTCGGAACTCATTCGCTTCAAGAATACCGACGGTGTTCCGCTCCAGGGCGTTTTAATCAAACCGGCAAATTTCGACCCGAAAAAGAAGTATCCGATGCTTGTATATCTTTACGAGAAGTTGTCTCAGAACGTACATAATTTTCAATCTCCCTCGCCCGGCACATCCATCAATTTCAGCTACTACGCAAGCAACGATTACCTGATCTTCATGCCCGACATCGTTTACAAGACCGGATATCCGGGCAAGAGCGCTCTGAATTGCGTGGTGCCCGGCGTCGATTCGATCGTCAAGATGGGCTTTGTCGATGAGAAAGCTATCGGTATCCAGGGACACAGCTGGGGCGGCTATCAGATCGCCTATATGATCACGCAGACCAATAAATTCCGGGCTGCCGCTCCCGGAGCGTTGGTTGCCAATATGTTCAGTGCGTATAACGGCATTCGCTGGGGCCCGGGTATTCCGCGGCAATTCCAGTACGAACACTCGCAAAGCCGCATCGGCGGGACGCCGTGGACGTCGACCAAATTGTTTACGGAAAATTCGCCGCTCTTTGCTATCGAAAAAGTACAGACACCGGTAATGATGATCGCCAACGACAACGACGACGCCGTGCCTTGGTATCAGGGAATTGAGTTTTATCTTTCGCTCCGACGTCTGAATAAAGAAGTGTATTTCTTTAGCTACAACGGCGAATTTCACGGGCTGCGAAAACGGCAGAATCAGAAAGATTACTCGCGGCGGATGAAGGAATACTTTGACCATTTCCTAAAGGGTGCCCCGGCTCCCGACTGGATGCAGAAGGGAATTCCGTATCTGCAACGCGAGAAGGAGAAGGAGCAATATCGACTACCGATCGGCGGTAGTCCAAAGGATTGATATCGATCGAGTGGGACATTGTGCTTGTATTTTTAGCTAAATCTCGCTAATATTTATTTTAATGTAAGGATTCGACATCGGATCCGATACTTAAAACAGGAGACACCTAATTTATGTCAGCAGTTGTAGCACCGACCGTCGAATTAGTAGTAACCGATTCGGCCACAGAAGAGATAAAAAAATTTCTCGCGAGCGAAGACGATCTGCCGGAAACGGCGGGGCTTCGTGTTCGCGTCGTGCCGGGCGGATGCTCTGGTTTTCAGTACAGCCTCAACATCGAGGAAGAGAATAAGCCGGGCGATTTCGTCATGGACAAGCAAGGCATTCGTCTCTTTGTCGATATGTTCTCGGCACAGTATCTCAATGGTATTACCATCGACCACACGACGAACATGATGGGATCGGGATTCACATTTGAGAATCCAAATGCCACCGGCGGCTGCGGCTGCGGCACCTCGTTCTCGGCGTAAAAGGTACGACAGACCGCCTGGTCTGTCGATCAACTTTACCCACCGGACATCACAATGTTTAAGTACTACTGACAGGCCACGACGGCCTGTCGTACTTTTTTTGTGGAAGCGAATATTGATTGCGTGTGTCCTATGATACACAAAGGACAACTAGGACGGAGAGTGAGTGGCCGCGGTGAGGCCATCGGGTAAAACCGATGGCCTCCGCCTTCAAGAATGGCAGTGGTCTTACCACTTACGAGCCATAACCCCAGCGCACGGTTTGCACTCGAATCGCTTATAGGTCATAATGCGGTTAGTTAGTTTTCACGCTAATTAAAAAATAAGGGATACAGTTTGAGCTTGTAGTTTTGCTGAATTCTTGACGAGTTTCAGGAATTCTTTGTGTGTTATTGATTTTCTTTAATAGGTGCCCACTCACCTATCTCCTCGACACCCTTCAAATCAATCATTGGAGTTTTAGTTTGATAGCTTTAAAAAAGATAGTATTTCTTTCGGTATGCGTCGTGTTTGCTGCCGTGTCGTTTACGGGTACAGCCTCTGCTCAGGGTCGCGATCGGGTTGTTAAGTCAACCGGAAGTCAGCCGACCAATCAGCCACCTACGCAACCGAGCGAAACGGTGAGGACGATCAACTCTTCGCGTCCTGTCCTGACAAATGAGATCCGCGTCCAGCGTGCACCTGATGCCGCTTGGGAACCGCTGGTCGAGAAAACAGCATCCACTTCGGCAACCGGAATCGGAGCGATGATCGCCGCAGGCAAAACAGCTTATGGTGCAGGCACCAGCAGCCGCCTCGACAGTGCGATCAAAGGCCTCTACGGCATTCCGTATCGCTACGGATCGACCGGGCCCAATCGCTACGATTGTTCAGGCTTCGTCTGGGCAGCGTTTCAACAGGCAGGCATTCCGTTCACACGTGCAAGTGCACGTAGCCTGTATTCGCAATCAGAGCCTGTTTACGGTGACGACCGCTTCAAATTCGGCACGCTCATCTTCCTAAACGGCCTCGGTCACATGGGCATCGTCGCCGACGAAAACGGCTTTTACCACGCCTCGTCCAGCAAAGGCATCACCTACTCACCATTCAAAGGCTACTGGGCCAGCCGCATCGTCGGCTTCCGCAAGCTGAATCCTGAGTCAGGTAACTAAGCCAAATAAAGTTCGTTCACAGTTGATGTTTCAAAAGCCCGTTGTCCAATGACTCCGGGCTTTTTTATGTCTCTTAATATGTCAGTGAAAGTCCGCTACAACGCACATCTTCCAATTTTCATCTCAATAGGGTAGACTTGCTTTCCTCTATGGGGGCGACAGGCTTCGACAGGGGCTTGTATAGATCTTTGAATGCACGTCGGGCTTGTGTGGTTAGCTCGTTAAAAAAACTATACAAAACACAAATGCTAATCAAGAATTAGCTCTTGCTGCCTAATTAACTTTAGCAACAGCAATGTCTTACCGGAAGTCCGCCTGATGCGACCGGCTAAGGCATAACTCAGTTCAGGCTAGGGCGCGTCCACCACCTGCGGGCGCGGCTTAAAGTTAGTCAGGTTAGCCGATCGTGAGGTCTTGTCATTTCATCTGCTCACGGACGGCGAAAATTAAGTGAATTGACTAAGCGTGTAGATTTCACTGGTCGCAACCTTTGGATGCGGGTTCGATTCCCGCCGCCTCCACCATTTTTTTCTTGGAAATTCCTCGACGAGTAATCGCACTTTTGTGCCGCGAGTCTCGGCAGCAAAAGCTTCTTCATAAGAACTTCACAAAAAATTCAGAACTTCCTAAAGATTCATCACCGCCAGTTAGTTGAAAATTACGACAGTCGACAAAGTCGATCAAATTTTAGATCAACAAACTTGGAGGAAAAAAGATGAAGAATATTTTTGGAAAAATGATGATGGTATTGGCCGTGGGCGGACTGATTAGCGTTACGCTCGTTCAAATAGCGAATGCGGCTGTGCCCTTTAAGGGCAGAGGAACCGGCGAGATCGTCGGCGTGCAACCACTGCCTACCGGTGTATTAATCACGGCCAATGCCAGGGGCAACGCGACGCATCTTGGCAATTACAGCAGAGTTGAAAACATACTTCTCGCCCCGGACGGAAGTTTTACCGGCGATGTGACGTTCACCGCTGCAAACGGAGACCAACTGACGGCCAATATCGAAGGTGCGTTTACAGGACCGGCCACCGCAAGCGGCACCTATTCGTTTACTGGCGGTACCGGACGGTTTGCGACGGCGACCGGCACTGCTTATTTCTCAGTTGCTCTAACCGACCCGGTTCATTTTACAGTCGATTTTAATGGTTCCATCAACAAATAGATTGGCGGAGTGACACTTCGGCCGGGGTTCACCGGACATTCAGAAGTACTGCGCGTCAGTCAACCCTATTAGCGGATCTGGTATTTCGTTTTCGAAATTTCAGATCCGTTTTGC
>JANPDK010000107.1:0-18445 GCA_031431415.1 Acidobacteriota bacterium
GGCATGGGAATGGACAATCGCATCGGCCGCAAATTCCTGCATCCCGGCCCTGGCTATGGCGGTTCTTGCTTTCCAAAGGACACGCGGGCTTTTACAAAGGTGGGCGATAAATTCGGTGTCGAAACATCGGTCGTTGACGCGGTCATTAAAGCCAACGATGACCAGCGAATGGCAATGATCCCAAAGATAGAAAAACTCGTTGGCGATCTCAACGGCAAACACATCGCCGTCCTCGGCCTCTCGTTCAAGCCCGAGACCGATGACATGCGCGAGTCACCAGCGATCGAGATCATCAATGAGATGGTCAAACGCGGTGCTACTGTCAACGCTTACGACCCCGTTGCAATGGAAGAGGCTAAACATTCGCTGCCGGACATAGGCTACGCGACGGACGAATACGAAGCCATCCGAGGTGCCGACGCACTTGTCATCATCACCGAATGGAACCAATTTCGAGCGCTCGACATGGAAAAAGTCAAAGCCCTCCTGAATTTGCCAAAGATCGCCGATCTCAGAAATATCTACGAACCATCCGACATGCGTGAGATGGGATTTGAATACGTAGGAGTAGGACGGTAAGTTACGAAGTACCAGAGTTGCAGAGTACCCGAGTTAGCCTCGCAACCCTCTGAACTCTACAGCTTCGGTTTCTATGCAAATCCCTAACTCTGGTACTCTGTAACTTATTTATGCCGCTCACATCAAAAGTACTTATTACAGGAGGAGCTGGATTTATTGGCTCTAACCTCGCTGACGAATTGATTCGCCAGGGTGCTCGTGTTTCGATAATCGACAATTTCGCGACTGGTTTTCGTGAGAATCTCGAAGAGATCACTGGCGATTTTGAGTTTATCGAAGGTGATATCACAAACGTTGAAACCGTAGCCAAGGCTGTCGAGAACGTCGAGGTGGTATTTCACCAAGCGGCATTGCCCAGTGTTCCCCGCTCCGTAGAAAATCCCGCCGAGACGCATCGGGTTTGTGTTGACGGCACTTTTAATCTGCTGCTCAAATCGAAGGAAGCTGGAGTCCGGCGGTTTATCTACGCAGCGTCGAGTTCGGCATATGGCGATCAGCAGACACTGCCAAAGGTCGAGACGATGCGCCCCGATCCTCTTTCGCCGTATGCCGCAGCAAAGCTAACCGGCGAACTATATTGCCGTGCATTTAACAACGTCTACGGCATCGAAACGATCGCTCTAAGATACTTCAATGTCTTTGGCCCACGGCAGAACCCGGCATCGATGTATTCTGGCGTCATCTCGCGTTTTATCGACGCGCTGATGACAGGCCAAACACCGGTCATCTTTGGCGACGGCGAACAGTCGCGGGACTTTACTTACATAGACAATGTCGTTGATGCCAATATCAAAGCGGCTCAGACCGCAAACGGCCTAGGCGAGACAATGAACGCTGCTAACGGCGAACGGATAACGCTGAATGAGCTATTGAAAGTTCTAAAGAAGATTACCGGTAACGAAATGGCAACCGCCGCGTTTGAACCCGCACGAAACGGCGACGTCAAACACTCTCAAGCCGACAATAGCCGTGCTGTCGAGACCTTCGGCTACACGAAGCTCGTTGATCTGGAAGAGGGCCTGCAAAAAACAATCGACTGGTGGAAGACCAGTCGATTCGCGAAATAATTAGGTTCTTTAAAAAACTATCGAGGAATTGCGAACGCTGAATCGTCGATCTTGGTATTCACCAGTATCTCTTTCGCCTTAAAATTTGCGTAGGCGGTGAGGTTGCTGCCCAGGTCGAAGCGTTGCGAATATTTCTTTGGGATAACGACCCCCTCGACGGTTTGAAATTCGTCTATTTCTACAGAGGTCGTGACGATGCGGCCACCGAGGTCGAATGCAGATTCATACGATTTGATCTGGCCCGTCTTTTCATCAACGCCAAAATCTGTGTAAAAGCCCTCGGGTGTCGTCACGCGAAATCCTTTTTTCTTCTTGGATGTCGAGGGCAAGGCCGTGACTTTGAATCCCTCATCGCCTACGCGTGCCAGCACAGGCAAACCAAGGCTTGTGACCGGCGGCAAAGAAAATCCCTGTATCGACGAAGACGTCTCGCGGCCGTCATAGACCTGCTTTAACGACTGTACCGCAGCATTGATCTCGAAATAATATTTGTCACCGCTGATTGCCATCGAAAACGCGCCGGGCATCGCCTGGCCAAATGTATTCAGATCGACTGAGCCTTTGACCAGCATCGAGGTCATCTTCCGGAGCTTATCCCCGCCGTGTGCGGCCAGGGCAGCCTTTGCAGGGACCATCGGGTCGAGCTCCGCTACGGCAGTAACGGCCTTGGAGTCCGATTTCACCGCTGTGCCGTTCTGGGCGGACGATACGATGACAAATGAAAATGTAACGATCAGTATAGCGAGAAAATATTTCATAAATTTACCTTGAGCCAATTATACAAAAGAAAGAGAGACGAAGCTTAATACGCATTCGCCTCTATTTCTGTTCTGTGCAAATTTTGCCGTCCAGACTACCAGTTAAATCGCATGTTCAGTTCGACACGTCGGTTGGCACCGCCGCCGCCGCCGCCGCCGCCGAAGCCGCCTGGGCCAAAACCCCCGAATCCACCTTTCGTAGATGTCGACTGCCCGAAACGCGAAGAGCTAAGATTTCCAGTCGGATTGCCAAGATTGACGTTATTAAACAAATTGCTGACCGCGATGCCCATATTCAGATTGTATGGCTTGCGAACGTCACCGCCGAAGCCACCGCCACCCGCACGCATCATTCCGCCACCGCCGCCCATACCGCCACCGCCACCGCCACCACCGCCCATCATGACCGTCTGGCCACCGCCGCCCGGTCCGCCTTGGGCACCGCCCGCAGCAGCACCGGCACGCTGAGCCGCCGTCTTGCCAAAGCCAAAATTCTTGCTGAGTCGAAGCGACGTCGTGAATGACTTATAGCCGACGCCAAAATTGCGAGGAATAATATCGTTCGGGTTGTAGCCGCTTACATCACACCATTTGAAGGTGAGTCCGAGAGAGGCACACTTTGTGCCCAGCTCCGAGAATGTAGGACGCTCATTGGCGAATCCATCACCATTCGAATCGACTCCGCGGGTAATGTTAAAGGGCGTTCCCGAACTGGCATTTACGGAAAAATTAGCGTTCATGCCCCACGGGAGTTGAGCGTTCATGTTGAAGTTCACACTATGCCTCATGTCCCCCGACGAACGAGAATATTCATCGGTTAGGTCGTACGAATATGCCGGAGCACCTCCATCCGCGTCGCTCTTAGCAAACCCTAAGCTATAGCCGCCACCGAATGAGTATTTCGGGGAAATATTTCCTCGGAGGTTGATATTCAACCCGGTTCGATTCGACGTGCCGCTTGATTCGAAAAAGATGACGTTGGTCCGTGTCGGATCGGGACGTACAGATCCTGTACAGTTGAGCGGGGTGATGCAAACCGGCGCATTGATATTACGCTGCCGGATCTGGTGCAGATTACGCATCTGAAACAGAGTTGCCGAAACCGTGTATTTAGAAAAGAATTGTCTCTCAACCGAAAACGCCGCCTGAGCATAGTACGGAGCCTGGAGTATCGAGGATACGCCACGCGTAGTATTCGACTGCGGCAATGCAATGAGTATCTGAGCCGCCGTCGGCACGTTGGTCACGCCTGTCACCGTAAAGACAGGCTGCGACAACAAGGCGATCGCAGCCGCACGACGCACTGGATCGGGATCGTTGGCACTCACGAGCAGACTAAGCTGATTTGTGCCGTTAAATCGGATCGCCTGAAGCGTACTGTTTTCACCGAAACGGTCATAAAAGATACCAGCGCCGCCACGGAATACGGTCTTCGGTGTTCGGGCACCACCCGCACCCGGCGACCATGCAAAACCAAATCGTGGTGCGAAGTTAAAATTGCTGCTAATGTTGGACTGGTTCTCATAACGAAGGCCAAAGCTCAGCAAAAGAGCAGGTACTACTTTCCAGTCATCTGAAACGAACAATGCTCCTTCTCTCTGCGAAACCGCGGCGAGCGGATTTCCCGTGGTCAGGGTGAACTGAGTCGGGTTGAAGCGGACATCCGGATTTCCTAGGAGCCCTTGCCTGTACTGCTCGGTCGAACTGATAGCCGGCGTGACAACAACGCAGGTCGGAGGGACATTACTAAGGGGAAAGCAATTGCTGGGCGAACGCACCTCGCCGATTCCTGGGAAAAGGAAAGTTCCAGCGTAGTTACTCTGTGACTGATCGCTGATACTCACATATCTCAGTCGACCGCCGAATTTTACCGAGTGCTGCGAGTTCTTGCCAAACGAAGTGCTCGTAAAGTTATTAATGTCGAAAACACGATTCTTGTTATAGCTGTTACCGATCGACGCACCACCGCTGATGAAGGCGGACGAAACGTTGATCGTCGGAATGCGGTTGTCGCCGTTTTGCTCACGAAGGTTGTCGGTGTATTCGAAACGTGTTTCGTTGACCGTCTTTGCGTTGACGATCATCGTCTCGGTAATGCGGAACTCGTGCTCGCGACTCGTCGTATTGTAGGCACGCGACGGGAGCGAGGTTTCGCTCAGTCCCTGATTTGCATTCTTGTTTCGGTTAAAGCTGTATCTGAACACCATCGTGTTCTTATCATTGATCGCAAAATCAACTCTCGGGCTGAAACGGAAATTCTTGGTCGGAACCGGCACATCCTGACGGAAACTCGACACCGCGAGTGTCGTCGGGTCGAGGATCTGTGCATTGATGATCGTGTTGTTATCGACCCAGTTGTTATTTACATCAATAAAAAACGACGACTTCCCTTTGCTGATCGGGCCTGAAAAATTACCGCCAAAACGCTTCTGCTGTGAGGAAGCACGATTGAGCGCAAACGGGTTTCGCGAGTTCAGGCTTTCGTCATTAAAGCTGCCATTGGCCGAACCGCGAAACTTGTCCGAACCGGGACGCGTAAGGATCTCGATACGTCCAAAACCCATACGATCGTACTCGGCCGAGAACGGATTGCTGTTGATGCGGATCTCACGGATCGATTCTTTCGACGGCAACTGACCACCGGTGAATCCATCAATATAGATCTGACCACCATTCGGGCCGGCAGATGCACCGGCAAGTGCCTGTAAATACGCCTGGAGCTCATCCGGATCGTCAGGAAGTGCATCGATATCCTTGCCGGTCAAGATCGTAGCGTCTTTGTTGTTGTCCGGCTCGTTTGAGATCGCTTCCCGGACTGAAACGTCGAGCGTCTCCTGAACGGTCGCGGCCGAGAGAACGATGATCATCTCGTTCTTATTACCAGCAGCAACGACGACGTCTATGTTTTCGTACAGCCCAAAGGTAGGTGCGATTGCCTTGAGCGTATATTTGCCTGGCATAAGGCCAGTGATATTGTATTCGCCCTTTCCGTTGGTGATCGATTGCTTTTGCTTGAGATCAGCAGCAACTGCAGTGACCGTCGCACCCGGAATAATTGCTCCGTTTGCGTCAGTGACCTGTCCTCCGATGCTGCCGTTCGCCTGCGCAAACGCCGTTGAGATCGACACGAGTGAAATTAGTGATAAAAATAAAGCGGTTCGTATAAGTTTCATGATAGATACCTGCAAAAAATGACCAGGGCGTGCCGATATTCACGCCGCGTCTAAAAAAAATTCAATTTAGGGGAAACCGATGCCATCGAGACCCGGAATACTAAAACCACCATCCACGCCGCCACGACCCCGTGCGCCCTGTCCGCTGGCCTGTGCCAATCTGAGAAATGGTTCTACGCCGGCGAGCAGTTTGATCGCCTTGATACGTGTGTTCGTGCCGTTCTTTGTGCTAGAGATAGCGATCATATCGCCCGCCTTTAGATCGGCTGCCGTGATATTTGGGAAACGCTCCAGCATGTCGTCGACGCCGCCGCCGCCATTGCCACCACGCTGGCCGCCCATCGTCTGGCCCCCACTTCCTGGTTGTGTTTGACCGCCGCCAGCCGGTGGGCCTTGCGGAGTACCGCCGCCAACCGGACGAGCACCGCCGCCAACTGGGCGAGCACCACCACCAACCGGGCGAGCACCGCCCGCACCTCCACTCGCCTGTAGACGGGCCATCATTTCGGCCTGCTCGGCGGGAAACTTCTTAACAACAGACGCGTCGCTAATAACAACGGTCACGTCTTTTTTGGTTTGAAGATCTGTAATGACAACTTCGCGTTTCTCGACATCGATGGATTTAACAGTTCCGGCTATTGTCTGAAATGCCCCGGCCACAACCTGTTCGGCCGCGAAGCTCGCCCCATCCGTACTCTTGTCGCCCAAGGCACGCAGCATGTCACCGGCTTTGACCTCGGCCAGCGAACTCGCCTTGGCCTCGTCAAACCGGATCGAGTCCTGTGAATATCTGAGGAACTTCGCCCCATCTTTCGGCGTCATCGTGACATTTGAGCTACCGGTGAGCGTTCGTGTTTCAACGACGACCTGATTTGTCGCCGCATTGACCGAGATCACCTTGCCCGTAATGCCGCGTGTCCGCCATGCGTCGGCTTCCTTCTTGTTCTTTGCCTCAATGTCGGACTTGGTCATGTAATAGACCGTTCGCGCCGTAAAGGTCTTGCCATCAGCCGACGGCAGGGCCGAAACCGTCAGACGGTCGCCGACGCCGATCTCAGCGAGCGTGCCGGGCGTCGCCGCTGTGAGATTGGCATTCTCGGCAGAAACTTTTTTGTACACAGATTTGTCGGTCAGCGTAAGCTCTACCGTACCCGTTTTGGCATCGTTAACGACAATCTTTTTGTCGCCGAGACTGACGACATCACCGGCCATATAAACCGGTTTGATCGCGGCATCCGTCTGGCCAAGAACGAGCCCAAATACACCGGAAAATAAAAGAATGAGCAAGCTAACGATCGCGTTTTGCAACATATAAATATAAGTACTTGTCTATATTTTGATACGCCGCAAAAGATCAAGTGTTGCGAGTATCAAAAGCTATGACGTTAATATTAGCAGTAAGGTTCGAGGCTATTTGTAAAGAAATGTAAAAATCTGCAAGCATTCGCGTTACGGACTTCGCCATTTTGGAACGGCTCGGCCTGTCAAAACAAGCCCGATACCGACGGCAAAAACCAGAAACAGAGTGATCACCCACAGATATGGCAGCGAAAGGAGAAGCGTCCAAAGCAGAACGCCGATGAGAATGGCGAGTGTTTCGGAGCGGTTGTTCTCGGAGAGAAAGTATTTCTGAACGAGCTTGCCGGCACTTACCTGCAATGCAACGCGGCCAAAAACATAGCCGAGCAGCAAGAGAAATGTACCCAAAATCCCAAGTGTTACTCCGAGATAATCGGGCAATGTAAGAGCACCGCCGACAATCAAGCCAGCAACAGCAATAAATGAGATCGCGCCGATCGCGCAGACCTTTAGAAACGACAGATGAATTCGAGCTACTGCCCGGCCGACAGCTCCCGGGGCGATGGTGGTAAAGACCATTGAGATCACAAACCAAAACAGCGCCAGCAGCAGCCGTTGAGCGACAAAGCTCATAGAAAAACTCGGTGCGAAAATCTGCGACGGATTCTGCCCAAAACTTCGCAGTTCATCCTCAAAGACGCCGAGCATCACGGTTTCCCTGCCCGGAGCACGAAGCGGTGTATCACTTTCCGGCTTGTACGAACCGCCGAAAACGATGATGTCGCCTCCAATGTATGCATCTTTCTTTTGAATGACATTGCCGCCGACCGTCGCCACATCGCCCTCGACCCGGCCCTCGACGATCACATCGCCGCCAACCGCAAGCACACCCTTAGCATGTTTATTTACGATCACAGACTTGCCGATGACGATCACTTCCTGTTCGGGAGCGTCGTTGACGATAACGGTCGTCTGATCCTCGGTTGTCGATATCTCGGGATTGGCAAAAAGTGGTGATATGGTCTTGCCGTATGACTGCAGCGTTCCAAGCAAGAAAACAGATCCCAGCAAGACTGCGCCTGCGACAAACCGTAGCACGAGACTTTCTGACGTAAATTGTTGCTTTATAACGAAAAACATTATGCACGATCTGTTCGCAAAACTTTTCGCGAAACGTACATCAGGAGAACGATGGCGGCCAAAGCGGGAACGACGAAAAGAAAGCTTTCGCCGACCTGTGCCGCGAGCGAGCGAATGATGATCGCGAAGCCAAGAAATATCGAATAAACTACGCGGGCAAAAAAGCCGCCGACCGCGCTCACCTGTTCAAACGCCACACCGACGCCGCTAAACACACGCCCCGCATCCGCACCCAATGCAAACAACCCGAACAGCAGCATCGCCGTGCAGATAAACATCGCATTGTACCGCTCGCGAGGCCGCCGAAGACCGGCGACAGTGCTCTCTGCATTCGCCACGATGTGCCGCGTAAAATCAGCCGGCAGATCGATCTCGCCTTCGTACTTCATCGAGCTGTTTAGCCCGCAGAGGAACTGTTTCTGAAGATTCAGTTCCTCAGCACACCGCTCACAAACCGCGACGTGGGACTCAAGCGCAAGCTCGCGCTCGCTCGAGAGTTCGGCGTCGATATACGCCGAGATCTCGTCCGTCGGGCACACGAATGTGTTTTGAGCTTCGCTCTTCATCGATCGTTACTTCAAAAACTTTATTGTCATCGGATACGACCAAAGCTCACCATTGTTGGCCTTGATACCACCGACTATCGGGAAAACGATGCCCATGATCGCGACTGCCAAAATGGTCAGGAAACCGATCAGCACAAACATCAGGACTATGCTGACGACCATGTAGATCGTCATCGAGATCATCCAATTTGTGACCATCTTGCCGTGCTCATCGAGGGCCGGCATTTTGTCTTTCTGCGTCTGCCATATCACGATCGGAGCGACGATCCCGATCGGAAAGAATAGGACATTGACGAGCTGCGACAGATGCATGATCATTCCCATCTGACGCTCATCGGCCGTCTGAAGAGACGCCGGCGGCATTGGCTGCATGTTGTACATAAGTTTAGACTCCTGTAAATCCTCTCGCGATAAAGATCTCACGCATCATCTCGCGGGCACGAAAAAGACGATTCTTGACCGTGCCTAGCGGCAAACCGGTCACCTCCGCAATCTCGTCATAGCTAAGATCTCGTCCGTGACGAAGCAATATCAGATCCCGATAAGCCGGCGGTAACGTGCGAACTACCGAGTCGATTTCGGTCCGCCACTCACTACGTTCGCGATCTTGCTCAGGCGACGCCGCCCGGCTCTCGATCTGGATCTGAAACGATCCGTCAGCATTCTCCGCCTCGAGGCTCTGCGGCGTGATCGAATTTCGACGAAGATGGTCGACCGCGGCATTGTGGGCAATACGGTAGAGCCATGTCGAGAATTTGTACTCAGAGCTGTATTTGTGGAGCGAATTGTAAACCTTTATAAAGACTTCCTGGGTGACGTCTAGGGCTGATTCGTACTCACCAACCATACGAAAAACATACCCCGTGATCGGCCGCTGATACCGCCGCACAAGCTCTTCAAATCCGTCCAAACGCCCGGCAACAGTCCCGGCGATGATATCGCCATCCGAGAGTGCCCTCACGCTATCTATACTTATTTCAGCAACTGCCATAGTTACCTGGTGATTACGGTAATTTTAACGAAATTGTTTCAATCCGCAAATGAGAAATCAAAAACCTTTGGAAACCAAACAAACCTCTGCGAACATCGAGTAGAATCAAAGCGTATTCTCTTGTAAGGTAACTTTATGTATTGTCCGCGATGCGCAATTGAGTTTAGCCCAAACACAGGTTTCTGCCGCACCTGTGGCCTGTCCCTCGATGGTGTAACTGAGATCGTCACCGGCGAAGCGGCAAGCGCTCCCGAGATCCAAACGCGGCCAAACTTTAAGTTATTTCGGCTTGGGATCGGGCTGTTTATTTTCGGCATGGTAGTCGGCCTTATCAATGGGGCGTTACGGGATTTTGAGCTCTATCCGAACGCGTACGGAAAGATGCTGTTTCTCGTGATCATCGCCGCGGGAATGCTTTTGCTTGGGTCCGGATTTGTTTTTCCGACGAAAAAGTACAAAAAGCGAAAAGTCGCCGAGGCAAGTGTCACCGATGCTGAGGCCAAATTGGATACATCTCCGCTCGCCGGACAATTGGACGCCGCTCGGGTCAATACCAACGATATCGATTTTCCCAAGGACGACCGCGAGAAGATCCCCGTTGGAAGTGTCACAGAACATACCACCCGCAATCTTGGATGAGCGCATCAGCTAGCCACCAATTGCCCCCGCAGAGATGTGATAACATCTCAACATGAATTTTAGAACTGGCTTTCTCTTCGCGATATCGACGCTGTGTTTAGTATCGTTCTCATTCGGACAAACAGGAACAAAGGCCGGAAAACCCGAGGTAAAAATTGTGACGAAACCCGCGACCGGAACATTTGAAGTAAAGGTAACGCCCATAGCCGCCGAGGAAAATGTCGGCGACCCGACTATCGGACGCTTATCGCTAGACAAGCAATTCAGCGGAGCTTTGACGGCGACCAGCAAGGGGCAAATGCTCGGATTTCAAGGTGAACCTGCTGGAACAGGCGGCTATGTTGCGATGGAACGCGTCAATGGAACACTTGACGGCAAAAAAGGCGGATTTCTACTGCAGCATATCGGGACGATGGCGGATGCTAAGTTTGAACTTAACGTCTCTGTCATTCCCGGTTCAGGAACCGGAGAACTACTCGGAATTGCCGGAAAAATGTCGATCATCATCGAGGGCGGCAAACATTCCTATGTTTTTGAGTATTCGCTCCTAAAAGCGAAATAGCCTCTATCCTCTCACACAATCGAACCGACGAGATCATACGCGTGGGCCTCGGTGATCTTCACATCGTAGATCGCCCCGATCTGCGGCTCGAACTGGTCAGGCATATCATTGATCAGAATATAACCGTCGATCTCCTGCGTTTGTCCTTCGAGGCGGCCTTGGAATAACAGATCAGACTCTTGCGAGAGGCCTTCGAACATCACCTTGTAAGTCTGCCCGATGCGAGCCTTGTTTAACTGTTTGCTGATCTTCGCTTGTTCCTTCATCAAGCGATTGCGGCGTTGCATCGCGATCTTTGGATCGACTTTGTTTGGCAGATCGTAGGCGGCGGTTCCCTCTTCGTCTGAATAGGTAAAGACACCTAGGTTATCAAAGCGGCAATTTTGAACGAACTTGATCAGTTCTTCAAAATCCTCTTCAGTCTCGCCGGGAAAGCCGGTGATAAATGTAGTCCGGATCGCTATACCGGGAACAGCAGCGCGAACGCGTCCTATCAGGCGTTCGAGCGAATCGCGTGTGCCTCCGCGCTTCATTAGCTTTAAGACATTTCTCGAAGCGTGCTGCAGCGGCATGTCGAGATACTTTACTGCCTTTGGTGTCTCAGCGATCGCGGCGAGAAACGCGTCTGAGATGTGCGTTGGAAATGCGTACATCGGCCGGATCCATTCAATTCCATCGATCTCACCAAGAGCACGGATCAATGCGGCGAGAGCGTCGACCTCGCCGAGGTCCTCGCCGTATCGCGATGAGTCCTGTGCGATCAGCACGATCTCTTTCACGCCTTGCTCAGCCAGTTGACGTGCTTCCTCGATGATCGAACCAAATCGCCTCGATCTAAATGACCCGCGCATCGACGGGATCGAGCAAAAAGCACACGGGCGATCGCAGCCTTCGGCGATCTTGATAAATGCAGTGTGCGATTCGGTCGCACGCATTCGCGGGGTGTATTCGTCGTAGAGATACGTCGCCGATTTGTTGCCGATCGGCGTTATGGTAAGTTTCGTCGAATCAAAGGTTTCGTCAGCGGCCTTCAAGATATCCCGAACCTGCGACGTCCCGATAAACGCATCGACCTCGGGCAGTTCCTTCATCAGATCGTCGCGATACCGCTCGACCAGACATCCGGCAACGATCACGCGACTTGCTTGGCCAGCAGTTTTCCAGCTTGTGGCTTCGAGGATCGCGTCGATCGATTCCTGTTTCGCCGACTCGATAAAGCCGCAAGTATTCACGACGACCGTATCGGCGTCGGCGGCGTTATTCGTTATCTCATAGCCAGCCGCGGCGAGTTCGCCCATCATAACCTCGCTATCAACGAGATTCTTCGGGCAGCCGAGACTGACAAATCCTACTTTCTTCATATTCATTTCACCACAGAGCACAGAGGACACAGAGGAAAGGCATAAATCTCTCAGTGGTCTCCGTGACCCTGTGGTGAATAATCGTCCAATTCTTGCAACCAATCGTCGATCTCGTGAGCTTCAGTTCTCGACAAATGCTGCTCACCGAACCGAACGCGGTTATACCTCTCAGTTAAACTAATGGCGCTCGGCATTCCGGTAGCGAATGCAAACTCAAGCGGCGTCTGATGAGGTTCGCGGACGATGCCTTTCTCAGCCAGCCGCTTTTGCATCCGCTCGTAAAACTCAACTATCGACGCTTGCCGTCGCCTAAAGAGTCGCTCCCGCAGCCGCTCCCAAACTTTTAATCTTACTATTTTCCGGTACGACCAGACCAGCAGGAGAAGGCCGACGATGGTCGCGGCCAGATACCCAATGCCGTAAAGGATAGCGTTTCGCCTTGCTTCCAGTCCTTTGTCGCCGCGAATTTCGGCCAGCCATTCGGCCGTCGCGTCCTGTGTGCGTCCCAGATAACCGGCTATCGCTTGCTGATAATTTAGGAAGCCAGTGCGAACCGAACTTGCCAACGAACGCTGTTCCTGATTGTCAAAGGCGACGAAATTCTCGATCCAGAATGTTTCGAGAGCTTCGAAATACTTATTCATCGTGCCGACAAAACCGGTCGCAGCCACGCCGCTTTCGCCTGATGCCGGAGTGGGGTCAAACGTTATCCATGCGTCCTCGCCCGGAAAATAAACCTCAACCCACGCGTGAGCATTCCGCTGCCGCACTACCAGAACATCCGCGGTATCATTGTATTCTCCACCGTGAAACCCATTCACCACCCGCGTCGCGATGCCTTGCGTACGCAGCATCACCGCCATCGCGGTCGCGAAATATTCGCAGTGGCCTTCGCGAACATTGAACAGGAAATCCGCGAGCGGTTCTTCTCCACCGGCCTTCTGTTGGAGCGTATAACCAAAATTGTTTCTTAAATGCTCCTCAACAGCCTTGGCCTTGTCGTAGCGGTTACCGATCTTCTCGGTGATCTGCTTGGCGAGCTCCGCGATGCGACGGTCATAGACATCGGGTAAGTTCCGATAATTCTGGACATCTGTCGAATAGAGCGTCTTGTCTGCACGTAGCGCAGATTCGGCAGGGGTTGTGCGGTCCGAGTAAACGGTGTACGTAACGCGTTCGAAGCCATTTCTATGCCGAATTGAGCCGTAAACGTCCCGATTCACATATTGGAACCCAGCCTGAAGCCCGACGATCCTCGGTACGCCAAACACTATCGGGAGATCCATAGGCTCGACGATCATGGTTTGTTTGGTGAAATTACGGCGTTCAGGCACTGGCTGAATTGGTATGATCTCGCGTCCGTCCTTTACGATCACTGTCATCGGCGGGTTCTTCGAACGGCTCCACGTCTTGTTATCGAAGCTGTCGAGAACCGCTCCGCGGAAATACAGATCCGACTGCATCTCAAGCACATTCTCAAACTTCACCCGCATCGCGATCGCATTATTCTCCTGGATAAGCCCGCTGCCACCCAATCGAACAGTATCACCAAACCCCGTCGTCGTCCCGGCCCCGCCTGTATTCGCACCCAAACCAGCCCCGCCGACACGCGGCAGCATAAAGAACAACGGCACCGCAAGAGCAATGATAAATACGATTAACCCAACCGCCGCTGTCGGCAGACGGCGTACCGACAAAACCGCGTGACCGTCGGAGCTCGGATCGCGTTTCTTCTCAGTGTCACCAGCCACGCTCTGCTCGACCGCGAACGATGTCTTGCGTATCTCAAACGCAATAACCGCACAAACCATCACCAGCAAGTAAGCGATAAACGAAGCAAAATACAGTGCGCTAATACTCAAACCCGCCGCCAGCAGCACCTCAAAGAACGACATCAGATACAAAAATATCCAGTCTCGATCGCTCTTTCGCTGAAGCAGTTTGACCGCCGTCAAACTCAAGATCATCCGCGCCAAAAGCCCCGCGATCCAAGTCTCCCCACCCGTAGGCGTAATAACCTGAAATCGCCAAGCAAAATAACACGCCGGCAAAGCCAAAACGATCAAAGCCGTCCCGACCCTCTCCGAGATCTGCCACCGCGACCCTTCAAGCCACCAGGCCGCAATTAGTACCCCGACAAATCCCAACGACTCCACAACCCCAAACGTCCCCGAAACCCACAACGCCAAAAAGCCGCAGAATACGGCTAGGTAGGAGATCAAGCGAAAGAATGTCTCGAAGCTCATCATCAATATTGTACCGCTAATGACGCGCGAAGGAGGCAAAAACACGTGCGCTCTGGCCAGCCACCTGCGAGACTATCGGTTTCGCGGTTTCGTGTTATTTACTGAGTTTGAATCAGAAAGTGCCGAGTTGGAGTTGGCAATCTTTTTGTTCGTGTTAGCGGGATCGATGGTACTCCACATCGAAACAGCCATTATTGCCGCAACAGCGAGAGCAATTGGGACAACAATAGTAATCAATAGCCAGACGCGACTCTTTTCGCGAGCCTCTGCGTCTGACCTCTGCTTCGCGTGTAACTTTTCTTTTGCTGCAAATGCTTGAGCCCTTTGCTCTTCACGTTCTTCTTGAACCCGTTGCCAGTTTCTTTTTGCCTCATTCAGCTCAAGCTCTCTTGATATCTTGATTTCAACTGTAATCATACGCTCGATCTTCTCGATTGAGGCTTCGGACAAATCTAGTTTTTCCTGCTTCAAGTCGTCGAGTAAGTCTGAAAAGCCTAACAACTCAGCCCTTCTTATCGCTTCCGTGAAGCGATTCAGAAGGCCTTCTTGATTTCTACTCTCCAGTTCAGACGGGGCCGGGCGCCGTATTGAATCGCCGACAAGAATAGAATCGGGGAACGCTTCTCGTGCCCGGTCAAACAAATCGCTTCGGTTACCTTGGGACGTGACTGCGGTAACGACATTCTCGCGAACTCGGGGTGGTGAACCGACGGCATTCCCGCCTTTCAGAATCGACCGCAAAGCAGATGTAGAGGAAAACCGTTCGTCAGGCTCAATCCGCATCGATTCTTCAAGGATGCTGAAAACCCTTTGATAGTCTGGAAGGTTCATTGCGAGAAAAGAGCCGATGAACGATGGTGTAAAGTCCATCAGATCATCTTTGCCGGACCAGATTGAAAAGGCGCGCAGCGGCGCCGATTCTGGAGCTTTATTCGTAAGAAGGTGAAAAAGCGTGGCACCAAACGCATATATGTCCGACTGGGAATTAGTAGACCGTTTGGCAAATCGATCCGCTTCATCAGCGAACTCTAGACTAAGAAACGCAAACGAGTCCGCGTCGAATTTTAGAATTTGTTCTAAAGGCGCGTATCGTTTGGTGCCTGCTGGACGACTTACATCCGTTATCGTGGTATAGTCCCCGATAGCACCCTTTGCAATACCAAAATCAAGCAATTTCAATCTACCACGGGAACCTATTTTAAGATTCGACGGTTTTATGTCTCGGTGAATAACCCCATGTTCATGTAGGTATTCGAGGGCATCTAGCATTTGATCCGCCCATTCTAATACCTCTCCAATCCCGAAAGGCTTCGCCCGTTTCAGGAGTTGACTGCCCAAGTCCTCGCCCTCGATAAACTCCATTACAAAGAAACAACGAGAGCCTTCACAAAAGTAATCACTACTTCGCGGAAGTGCAGGGTGATTTAGATTCGCCAGCAGCTTTGCCTCGCGACGAAACTCTTTACCGAATTCGATCTCGTCCAAAACAAGTTCCTTGATCGCGACTTGAATATCGAGTCTCATATCAAGGGCAGAGTAAACACGGCCCATCGCTCCTTGCCCGAGAATTCCCAGAATCACATATCTATCCTGCAATATCACCTCAGTTGCTAATGGAAATTGGTTGTACATAGCACGGAGTAAGCTGATTCGCTCTATCTTATGCGAAGGCTCCAGCTCGTTCAAGCTGCGTGTCGCTGCGAAAATCTGAAACTACTTGATGAAAGGAACAAACACAAAAAAGCGCCCGCTCAAAATGAGCGGGCTTTTCTTTGAATTAAATCCGGCGACTACCTACTTTCCCACACCTGAAAGATGCCGATGTCTCGGCTCAAGCAGGCTTAACTACAGTATTCGGGATGGGACCGGCCAAGACGACTGTTGCCAAAAGGCACACAATTGCGATAATATCAGAACGTGAAATTCTTCGCATGGAATGCCGACAAGAATGAGCAGTTGAAAGCTGAACGAGGCGTTTCGTTTGAAGAGGCCGTGTTTCACATCGAGAACGGGGACCTGCTTGACGAGGTAGAGCATCCGAATCAAAAGAAATATCCGCATCAACGGATGTTTATTGTCAGGATCGGCAAATATGCTTACCTCGTCCCTTTCGTTCAATCAGGGAACGAGGTTTTCCTGAAGACGATAGTTCCCAATCGAAAGGCCACCAGAATTTATTTGGGAGACGACTATGAAGAAAATGAAACTGGATGACGAAGAACAAGATCTAGTCGATTCGTTCGAGCGGGGCGAATGGAGATCTGTGCCTAATGTCGAGCAAGAGAAAAAGAAATACCAGGAAATCGCGGCTGCGACCTTTCGCAAGGATCGGCGGGTTAATATCCGTATCTCGTCAAAAGACCTCATCGGCCTTCAGAAACGAGCTCTAGAGGAAGGCCTTCCATATCAAACGCTTATATCGAGTATCCTCCACAAATTTTTGGCGAGAGGACGTGCGAGCGAATAGTTGAGGGATTTCTGAATCTGATGATTGCCGACGACCAAAAACGTAATGCAAAACGAAAAGCCCGCTCAAAATGAGCGGGCTTTCTTTGAACTAGATCCGACGACTACCTACTTTCCCACGCCAGATCAGTTGTCAGAGGTCGGTGGTCAGTTGTCAGCTTATCTACCGGAAGAAGGAAATTCTGCAAACACCTTGCTGGGCCAGCGCGTCAAGTTCGTGGTGATCGCTGGTGACGAGTTCGGCCTCCAGTCGCTTTGCGAGAGCAATCGCAAAGCAGTCGGCAAGGGACACCTTTTTGTGGACAGCCTTCAACTCTCCGGCATGCTGCAAAAATTCCATGTCCATGTCATCGCGTAAAAATATTCCCAGATCAAGAAAGCCTTGAATGATGGCGATTGCGTCGCTCTTCGACTTCTCACGGTACATCTGATAGTAGACTTCACATAGGTTGATCGAGTGAACAAAGCACGTGTTTTCTCCATCCGCTAAAAAAGACGCTATCATTTCGGCGCCTTCTTCTTTCTCAGACAATGCGATCAATGCACAAGCGTCGAAAATCAGGAGCGCCATTTTCGCTCCTCTAGCTCGACTTCTTCACGTTTATCAGCCAGAAACTGTTCGCTGCCGCCCGGCAACATTCCACGAAAACGCTCTTGGAAAGCCTTTATCTTGGCTCGGCGTTCTTCAAATGTGCCGTTCCGTACAGTCGTTGGACGGGAAATAATTCGAGCGAGTTCCGCCTGCTCGGATTCGCTCAAAGTCTTCACCTGTTCAAGTACTATTTCAAATGTCGGAGACATAATTCTCACCTCGCAGCTATTTTATCACTTGCCTTGCGAATTTTGCACAAGAAAAGCCCGCTCAAAATGAGCGGGCTTTTCTTTGAATTAGATCCGGCGACTACCTACTTTCCCACACCTGAAAGATGCAGTATCATCGGCTCAAGCAGGCTTAACTACCGTGTTCGGGATGGGAACGGGTGTGACCCTGCCGATACAATCACCGGAAAATTGATCGAAGGATGAATATCGAATTTAGAATAACGAATCATGAGGATTCAATAGTCGACATTCATCATTCTAAATTGTCAAAAATTGATATCTGATAACTGAATACATTGCGAGTTCACTACTTTTTACTACTTCTACTTTCTTTCTTGCGTCGCTTGATTATAAATTTGCTTGTAAACAAGATTTATGGTCAAGCCTTGGGACAATTAGTATTGGTCAACTAAGTACATTACTGCACTTACATCTCCAACCTATCAACGTGGTGGTCTTCCACGAGTCTCACTGGCAATACTTATCTTAGGTCTGGCTTCACGCTTAGATGCATTCAGCGTTTATCCATGCTCGACATAGCTACCGTGCGATACGGCTGGCGCCATAACACGTACACTAGAGGTCAATCCATCCCGGTCCTCTCGTACTAAGGACAGATTCCTTCAATATTGCTACGCCCACACCAGATAGGGACCGAACTGTCTCGCGACGTTCTGAACCCAGCTCACGTACCATTTTAATCGGCGAACAGCCGAACCCTTGGGACCTTCTTCAGCCCCAGGATATGATGAGCCGACATCGAGGTGCCAAACCCT
>JANPDK010000108.1:0-24340 GCA_031431415.1 Acidobacteriota bacterium
ACTTGTGTCGGTGCACCGGGACGTTTCGAACGTGTGCCGCACGATGGAGATTTCGCCGTCGTCGTCGATTACGCACACACTGACGATGCTCTGCTCAACACTCTCAAAACCGCTCGCGAACTGACCGACGGCAAAATAATCACCGTCTTCGGCTGCGGCGGTGACCGAGACCGAACCAAACGCGTCCCGATGGGCGAGGTCGCTGGCGAACTCAGCGATCACGTCGTCATCACATCCGACAATCCGCGAAACGAAGACCCGCTAAAGATAATTGCTGAAATTGAGGTTGGGGTTAGAGCAAAGACCGAAAATTACGAGGTGATCTCAGACCGTCGCGACGCGATCCACTGTGCGGTTTCACTCGCAACTTCGAACGACGTTGTGATCATCGCCGGTAAGGGCCACGAGAATTATCAGATGATCGGCGGAGACAAATTCCACTTCGACGACCGCGAGGTTGCTATCGAGGCACTTGCTAGATATGCAGAAGCCCGCGCGTGAGCAAGGGCGATTCACTCAACTAAATCGAAACTACGCAGGCTCCGAATCGCGCACCATCCGTATCAGCAAATCCCGCTGAGCCACCGAGAGCTGGTCAAATTTCACACCAAAACCGATCTCGAAAACATTATTTGCGACAACGCCGCTAAATTCGACACGCATCCCGTCGGCCAGCGGCACGAATATGCGAACCCGTTCGCCATCCTCGACCTCGCCCGAACCGAGCACAAAACAACCATCGAGACTGATGTCGCTAAGGCTGCCCGGGACGCGTCCCGCCGGGCCTTCCCATTCGACATCGATCTCGATCGGATATCGGTTTGTAGAGCGGCGTTCGGTGCCGCTTCGTCTGTCCTGCATATTACTCGGCGGTTTCCTTCGATTTTCCGCCTCTATTATTAAGGTAGTAATAGACCGGTAATCCCAAAAGAATCAGGCCGATGCCTATGAACGAACTCTGCGGAGCCGTCATCATCGTGTTGATGAGCAACCAGCTCGTAACCAACAGGAATATGACCGGCACAACCGGATATCCCCACGCACGATAAGGCCTCGGAGCGTCCGGATGACGTTTTCTGTAAATAAAGATCGACGACGTGATCAATCCGTAGAATATCCACGATCCAAAGATAACGTAATCCGTCAGCGTGTCGAATGAACCCGACAAAGCTAAAATACTGGCCCACACGCCCTGAAAGATCACGCCATTGATAGGAACCGCCTGGATCGACAGCTTGCCAAACGTGTCGAACATCATCCCGTCCTTTGCCATCGCGTACGGTATTCGAGCGGCACTAAGAATAGACGTGTGCAGTGTACCGAGAGACGACAGCATCAGCCCTACAGTAAATACTGCCACCGCGACGCCGACACCGAGACTCGCGACATCACCGCCGAAGAATTTGCTCACGATGACCTTCGCAACCGACGAATCCGCCGAGACCGATGCGATCGCGGTCGGATCGAGCACATAGTAATAAGCGACGTGAATACCGACATAGAGGATGATCACTGCCACGACGCTGCCGATGATAGCCAGCGGAATGTTGCGGTTCGGGTTCTTGACCTCGCCCGCGACAAACGAAAGATTGTCCCACCCGTCGTAGCCCCACAGGGCCGCGAGCATCGCCGCTCCAAAGCCGGCAAGAAATGTGTATTCCGCCGAACCAAACTTAACCGACTCCGCAACACCTTCGCATGTGCCGCCGGTGTTCATCAGCGAGAAATTACCAAAATTACCGCCCGTAAAGAACATAAACGCGCCGAGTCCGACGAGAAGCACGAGGGCGATCTTGATAAACGTCAACGACGTCGCGATCTGGCCGTTGAGGCTGACTGACAGGCAATTTAGCGTGGTAAAGATCGCGATCACGGCGATCGCTATTACCTGCAAAGTCGTTATCTCAAACTCCGAGCCCCAGATAACTGTCTTGAACAAAGTCTGCTTCAAACCGCCGTCAAGGTAGTCGTTCAGAGCGATAGCAAAAACAACCGCGACTGACGCCTGCGAACCGGTTCGCGCTACAAACAACTGCATCAGCCGAACAAAAAGCTCGACAAACGCCCATACGAATCGCGCAAAAATGCATACGGCCCGGCCGCCTCGGGCTTCATCGCCGTCAGCTCGGCGTATGTCAATGCTCCTGCGAGCGACAGAAAACCAGCCGCTATCCACGCAATTATTACCCAGGTCGGACTGCCGACATTACAGGTCATAACGCGTGCTTTGAGGAAAACGCCGGTGCCGATCACGTTGCCGATAATGATCGAGATAGCCGCGATCAGGCCGAGGCCACGGATCAACGTCTGTCGTTCGTTGGTATCAAGATTCATATTGTTGTACGGGAGACGATTGCCAACATATTACGCTAAAGTGCTCTCCAAGTGAAATTTTGTTTCGTGATAAAATCGCGCCAGTGCAAACCCTCGAAATATCTGCCGACGAGCTGGTTTCGTCGCTCCTCTCACTCTCCGAAAGCGAGCCCGTCTGCATCCTCGACAGCTGCGGCGTCGGACACCTAGGCTCGCACTTGCTCATCTCCGGCATAGACTCCGTCGAGGTCGTTGAAATATCGGATGAAGATCCGTCGGTTGTGCTTGCGGAACTGGACGCGAGGCTCGATGGCGATCTCGCATCTATCTTTACTCTTTCCTATGACTTTGGCGAGAAAGTGGTCGGTCTCTCCCGACCGTTGCCGGCTCCGTCTTCTCAACACGAAACCGACGCCTTCATAGCAAGTTTCGATGCATTGATCGTCCACGACTACGATACTGGCGAGACCAAACTGATTGGAAACTCGGATACATTCCCCTCGATCAAGAATAAACTCTACGATTCGATCTCAAATTTCAGATCTGAGATTTCAAATTTCAAATCTGAAATTTCAAATAATCAGAATCCCGTCACATCAAATTTCACCAAGCCCGATTACCTCGCCGCGATCGAAGCCATCAAAGAACGCATTCGCTGCGGCGACACGTATCAAACCAATCTCACGCAGCAACTGACGGCGACTCTCGATGCTGAACTTACGCCCCAAACGATCTTTCATCGTCTCCGGCAGCAACATCCTGCTCCCTTCGCTGCGTTCATCAAACGACTGAACTCCACCGTAGTCTCCGCCTCACCCGAACGCTTTTTCCGTATCGACGGCGGGCTGGAAACCGGAGGCGGAAACCCGACCTGTAGGGAGGGTGTTCCAAGCAGAATTACCACCTCGCCGATCAAAGGAACAAGACCGCGAGGAAAAACTGAGCAAGAAGACGCCGCCCTGCGCGACGAACTCCTCACCAGCCCAAAAGACCGTGCCGAGAACACAATGATCGTCGACCTGCTCCGCAACGACCTCGGCCGCGTATGCGCATACGGCAGCGTTCGGGTCGAAAAACTATGCGACCTCGAGGGACATCCAACGCTGTTTCATCTCGTCTCGACTATCAGCGGTGAACTCCGCAGCGACATAAAATTCTCCGACATTCTTAAGGCCCTATTCCCCTGCGGCTCGATCACCGGTGCCCCAAAGATCAGCACGATGCGAATAATCGACGAGATAGAAACGGTCAATCGCGGTCTGTCGATGGGAGCGATCGGGTATCGGATACCAGACAAACACTTCGATCTACCAGCAACCACCGACCTCAGCGTCGCCATCCGCACAATGGTCATCCGCGACCAAACCGCCACATTCAACGTCGGCGGCGGCATAGTCATCGACAGCGAACCGGAAAAGGAATATGACGAATCGCTACTGAAGGCAAAGGCACTTTTAACTGCAATAAATGCTGATTCCGTTGCAGAAGCCCGCACGAAGTAAGGGCATCGACTAGCGTCCATTCTCGTCGCGGGTATCGAATCCGTGTCGCGAGTGCCCTTACTCCGTGTGGGCTTCTGCAACTTCTTGGAACAAATTTCCCCCAACCGGTTTCTAACCTAGCAAAAGCCAAGGAGGAAATCGATGCTGAAACCAACCATCAATGTCACACCGCTGATAGACGTTCTGCTCGTTCTGCTGATCATCTTTATGGTCGTCACGCCGCTTAAGCCGAGTGCATTCAAGACGCGTGTCCCGGCGGAGCAGCGAGAACTTCCTAAAGGTCTCGTCGAAAACCCCAAAACCCTCGCCGTGATCGTCGGCAAAGATTCCACCTTGGCACTCAATACCGAAACCGGACTTGGCACGGCAAGCAACTCGGATGCCCTAACTACTAGGCTCAAGTCCGTTTTCGCCGAACGGATCGCAAACGGCGATGTTTCCGAAAGCTTCGCTGACGACCCGCAGCGGCCATTTTCCGACCGCATCGAACGAACCGTCTTCATCAAAGCCCCGAAAGACCTCGACTACGGCAGCGTCGCCCGCGTCGTGGATGCGGTTAAGCTGTCGGGTGCTTATCCGATCAGTTTGCAAATCGATCGACTCGACTAACGTCGGACCGCAGGCTGCCAGCCTGCGAGTCTTTTTGCTGAGACGCGATTCGAAACGGGTGGTATCGAGCCGAAACTCCCGCAGGCTAGCAGCCTGCGGTCCGACAGCAATTGCAATTCCCCCAACCCCGTTTCTTGTGTTATACTTCCGGTGTTCGAAGGTGTTCACTTTCGCAACTCCGGATGTTCGCTTCAAAAAATTAACCGCTTTCAATGGTGAATTACTACGACATTCTCAAGGTGTCACCGCAGGCGTCGAGTGCCGAGATCAAGTCGGCTTATCGCCGCTTGGCGCGTAAGCTGCATCCGGACAGCACCGACGGCTCGGAGGCTACCGCGTTAAAGTTTGCGGCAATCGCTGAGGCGTACGAGGTTCTGAGCAAGCCGAAAGATCGTGCCCGATACGACAAACGTTTGCTCGATATCACGTTAGGCTCAAACGGTTTTGCCGACTCTTTCATCGAATCCTCAAATCCGCACGCCAAACGCTGGCGGCAGATGGTCGTCGAGAAGCGTTATAACGACATCATTGACCGCATGATCGCCGAGGAGCGGAATGAGTCTGTCGCTCTGCAAAAGTTTCTCTTTCCACTCGTAGCTTTGGTCGTTTCGTGCCTATTCTTTAGTATTATTCGTCCCGACCTGTTTTTGCCGAATGTGGATCGCATCGAAATTGTCGGTATGCTGATCCGCATCGTGGTCGCGACGCTCTTTGTCATCGGGGTCATTCATCTGATCGGTCGTATGCGTGAGGCATTTGACCGGTTCGCCTTTGACGACAACGATATTCACGATTCGGTGCTCGACGGAACTGAGCTGCCGACGCGGCATTGGTCACGCTATTCGATGTCGGCTCTGATCATTTTGGGTGTCGCTGTCGCATTTGCGATCGGGTTCGGCGTGGGCTATGGACTTGAGCTAAAGCCATCGATCACGGCACCTTATTTATTCTCGCAGTCTCCGCAGATAGATATACTTTTGTATCCGCCGATATTCGTTTTACTTGTCGACTCGATACATGGGCTGATACTTAACCTCGAACAATGACGTTTTAACGTCCTGCGACCTTGACAAAACAGACCTTCGCACATAGACTCTAAAGTTTGTTTTTATTGTATTGATATTGAGTAATTTTTTATGGCTAATCATAAATCAGCAGAGAAACGCGTAAGGCAAAATGCCAAGCGCAATGAGATCAACCGCAGCAACCGTTCAAAACTGCGCACTTCTATTAAGAAGCTGCGCACCTCCGTCGCTAGCAGCGACAAATCAGGAAGCGTTGAGCTTCTCAATCCAACAGTCTCAATGATCGATAAAGCGGTCAACAAAGGCATTATCCACAAGAACACAGCCGCGAGATACAAATCGCGCCTCACCAAACACGTAAACGATCTCGCTTAAAATTTCTCTTTTTAATATAACGCTCTAAATACAATAGGCGGGCCGATATTTCGGTCCGCTATTTTTTTCCGTTCTTTCTGTTGCAGAAGCCCGCACGCAGAAAGGGCATCGTCGCGGTTGCAACACCATGCCCTTACTCCGAGCGGGCTTCTGCAACAAGACACGATGTTCTATTCAGTCTTTTTTGGTAAACTCCTTACCAATGACCGAGACACGCCAATTCCGATATTTCGACCTGATAATGGCCGCATTCGTCGCGGTTTTGCTCTGCTCGAATTTGATCGGCGTTCACAAGGTCTCGTCGGTCAATCTGCCGTTCTACGGCGAATATATCTTTGGAACCGGCGTTCTCTTCTTCCCGCTAAGTTATTTATTCGGTGATATTTTAACGGAAGTCTACGGCTATGCCCGTTCGCGAAAGGTTATCTGGGCAGGCTTTGGAGCGTTGATATTTGCTTCGCTAATGGCCTACGCGGTCACGAGTCTTCCGGCGGCGAATACAATGTCCGCCGAGCAACAGGCAGCGGTAAATCTCATCTTCGGTCAAACCTGGCGTATCGTCGCCGCGTCTCTCCTCGCATTCTGGGCTGGCGAATTTGTAAATTCTTTCGTCCTCGCCAAGATGAAACTGCTCACCGCAGGCAAATATCTCTGGACCCGAACCATCGGCTCGACCTTCGCCGGCCAAGCTGTCGACAGCCTCATCTTCTACCCGCTCGCCTTCCTCGGCACATGGTCGACCGAGCAGGTCATCGCCGTAATGATCGGCAATTATTTCCTTAAGGTTCTCTGGGAAGTCCTCGCGACACCCTTCACGTATAAGATCGTCAGCTATCTAAAACGCGTCGAGCATGAGGATTATTACGACCGCGATACCAACTTTAACCCGTTCACTCTCAAGACATAGTAAACAGATCGATGAAGATCACCCTAGACACGCCGATCATCGAACTTTATCGCCATAACATCGCGAAACTTACCTCCGCGATGTCGCGAAAGCTGGCGGTCGCGCTTGCGGCGCCGGCTGCGAAAACAAACGTCGATCTGGTCACGGTCGAGGATCTGCTCAATTACTTCCCTGCCCGCTACGAAGACCGCTCAAATTTTCTCTCGATCGACCAGATCGAACCTGGAATGGAGGCTGCGGTCGAACTGTATGTTCGCAACTCGGGCGGAATCCAGGTTGGCAAAAATCGGGCTCGCAACAAACCGCCGCTCTTCATTTTCGAGATCATCGGCGGCGATCTTGGGCGTCAGCAAAAGCCCGTGACGGTCAAATGGTTCGTCTCCGGCAAAGGCGCCAGCGACATCGTCAACTGGTACCGCGACCGCTTCCCCCGCGGCACCCGCCTCGTCGCCTACGGCCTCTGGGACGAAGACAATCGCGGCCAGATGTTCCTCAAGATCGCCAAACCCGAAGAGATCGAGATCCTCCCACCAGCTGGTGCCGACACTGGCGCATTCGGATTACTCAGCGGCACGGCCAGCGAGTCAGAACCGGGAGCGATAGCGACTGGGTTCCCCGAGCCGCGAGCCGTGAGCCGCAACCCTCAAACCGAAGATGAGGAAGGCGATCTCGACCCCGCTCTCGCCACCATCCACACCGGCCGCGTCCCGATCTACCGCAAGCTCGGCCCGTTTCAGACAAAGCGGCTAAGAGAAATTGTTCACAGCGTGATCGCGGATCTGGACATGGAATCAATAGCGGATGAAATGCCTGCGGACCTATTAGAAAGGCACAAGCTCATCCCACGCTCCCAAGCCCTCGCCGAACTCCACTTCCCGCCCGAGGGCACGTCAGTCGCAGACTATGAGATGTTCCGCAGCCCTGCGCAGCAACGACTCATCTTCGACGAATTCTTCTGGCTATCGTTCGCGATGCAACTTTTACGTGGCGAACGGCAAAAGGAACCAAAAGGCACAGTCATCGAGATCGGCGATGTTACTAAAGAGCGGCTCAAGAACATTCTGCCCTTCACGCTCACCGGTGCACAGAAAAAGGTAGTTGGCGAGATATTCGCCGACCTCAAATCCGATGCCCCGATGAACCGTCTCATCCAGGGCGACGTCGGCAGCGGCAAGACGATCGTCGCGTTTCTGGCGATGTTCGCGGCGATGGAGAATAGCTATCAGACCGCGCTGATGGCTCCGACTGAGATACTCGCAGAGCAGCATTTTCGGAATGCTCAGAAGATATTCGCCGATACCGGCTACCAGATCGAAATGCTCATCGGCAGTACGAAAGCAGCCGAGAAGCGTAGAATCTACGCCGGTCTCGCCTCGGGCGAAGTTCACATGATCATCGGCACACACGCGATCATTCAAGATAAGGTCGAATTCGACCGTCTCGGCCTCGCTGTCATTGACGAACAGCATCGCTTCGGCGTGATGCAGCGTGCTCAGATCAAGGCGGCAGGCAAAAATCCTGATATTTTAGTCATGACCGCGACGCCGATACCGCGCAGCCTTGCCATGACTGTTTATGGCGATCTCGACGTTTCGGTCATCGACGAACTTCCGCCTGGACGGACGCCGATCAAGACCGTCGTCTGCGGCGAAGACAAACGCGAAGGTGTCTATCGCGGTATCGAGCGCGAGATCAAACTGGGCCACCAGGCATACGTTGTCTATCCGCTCATCGAGGAATCTGCGAAAACCGACCTCAAAGCCGCAACCGTCATGTACGAAGACATGCGAACCCGCATTTTCCCGCAATACACCGTCGGCCTGCTCCACAGCCGCATCAAAACCGCCGAAAAAGAAGAGATCATGCGTGAATTCGTGAATGGCAATCTCGACATTCTCGTCTCGACAACCGTCATCGAGGTCGGCGTCGATGTCCCAAATGCTTCGCTGATGGTCATCGAACACGCCGAGCGATTTGGCCTTTCACAGCTTCATCAATTGAGAGGCCGCGTCGGCCGCGGAGCCGATCAGAGCTACTGCGTCCTGCTCGCCGACTACAAACGCACCGCCGTCGCCAAGGAACGCCTCGGCATAATGGAACAAACGTCCGATGGCTTTAAGATCGCCGAAAGAGACCTAGAGATCCGCGGCCAGGGCGAGATCCTCGGCACGCGCCAATCCGGAATCCAATCCTTCCGCCTCGCCAACATCGTCCGCGACCTCGACATCCTCGTCGCCGCCCGTAAAGAGGCCGAAGAATACCTCACCACCCGACGCCTCTCGCCCGAAACTTCGGCAATGGTCAAACGTGCTCGCTCCGACAAAAATCTTGGTCTAGCAAGCATCGGCTAGTGTTCAGAGTGCAAGCTTTAGCTTGTCTTTAGGTATGATGGAGAATACAAGCTGAAGCTTGCACTCTGAACTTTATGCGAGTCATTTCCGGCCTTTATCGCGGCCGCGTGCTTAAGAGCCCGCCTGACAACAAGACACGGCCAACGTCCGACCGCCTCAGGGAGACTCTCTTTAGCGTTCTCGCACCTCAAATTACTGAAGAAACTCGGTTCTTAGATCTTTGTGCCGGAACCGGTGCTATAGGCATCGAGGCTTTGTCACGTGGAGCCGGATTCGTGACTTTTGTAGATAGATCGAAAAAATCCTGTGCGCTGATCGAAGAAAATCTCGACAAACTCAACGTGCCTGAAAACCAAACCAACGTCCTAAATCTCGCCGCGGAAAATTTCTCCGGCCGCCAACACGCCACCGCCTGGGACATCGCCTATTTCGATCCGCCGTATGACGAGGATTATTCGCTCGTACTGCACGATTTTGCCACCAAATCCGATCTGCTCCGCGAGGACGGCGTTTTGATCGCGGAGCATCATTCCAAAAAGAACATGCCGGAACTCGTAGGCTCATTACGCCGCTGGCGTGTGCTAAAACAAGGCGAAACGAGCCTCAGCTTTTATGAAAACTCCTGAATTCCTAATTCGTAATTGCCAATTCATAATTGATTCGAACGGGGCCGCACCTCTCGATTCAATTACGAATTACGAATTCTCAATTACGAAATGAAGATATTCGTCTGGCTCACATTAGCCCTAATTTGGAGCACGACCTGGATCTTCATCAAGATCGGGCTCGAAGACCTGCCGCCGATCACGTTTGCGGCGTCGCGGTTTCTGCTGTCGGTCGCTATCTTGTTTGCTGTCATCAAGATACAGCGAGTGCCGATGCCGAAGACTTCGGCAGAATGGAAGCTGCTTGCTCTCACCGGCGTCTTGCAATTCTCGATAAATTACTCACTGGTGTTCTGGAGCGAACAATACATCTCGTCAGGCCTCGCGGCCGTTTTGCAGGCCTCGATCTCGGTGTTTGGTTTATTGCTCGCGTGGATATTTCTGCCCGATGAGCGGATAACTGCTCAAAAGATAATTGCGGTTTCGGTTGGAATTATCGGTGTCGCGGTGATATTCATCGACCAATTAAGAGTCGAAAATTGGATGGCGTTCGCCGGTTGCGTCGCTATTGTTGTCGGAGCATACGCCGCGGCTCAGGCCTCGATCCTCGTCAAAGCAAGAGCCGCACCAATACATCCGGCGTCGATGGTTTTTTGCCAAATGCTCTGCGGGCTACCGGCGATCATCATCTACAGCTTGGTTCGCGAAGGCAATCCGCTGACCTTTAACTGGACATGGCGAGCTGTCATTTGCGTCCTATACCTCGCCGTCCTCGGCACCGTCGCAGCATTTTGGCTGTATTATTGGCTACTGAGTAAGATCGAATCGACCAAAGCAATGATGATCTCACTCGTCACCCCGCTGCTCGCGGTGGTGATCGGAGCCGTAGTCTTGGGCGAAACGCTACCGCCGCAAACATTCGTCGGCGGCCTGTTAATCATCGGCAGTATCGGGCTAATCGTCTTCAGGAAAAGAAGAATTCAGCCGCAGATCAACGCAGATGAAAGCCGATCTGAATTTTAATTGTTTCTTATCTGCGCCATCTGCGTTAATCTGTGGCTAAGTTCTTATGTTCTTCAAATTCACAACAGCGGGCGAGTCGCACGGTAAGGCTCTCGTCGCCATTGTCGAGGGCCTTCCGGCGGGCCTGCCTATCGATGTCGACGCGATAAACCACGAGCTCTGGCGTCGTCAGCAGGGCTATGGACGCGGTGGGCGGATGAAGATCGAGACCGATACGGTCGAGATCTTGTCGGGCGTTCGTCACGGTAAAACGCTCGGCTCGCCCATTGCTCTGATGATAAAGAACGACGATTTTGTCCATTGGACCGAGGTAATGTCGTCCGAGCCTCTAGCGAGTGTCAGTAGCCCGCACGTAAGTAAGGGCTCCACGGCGGATAAAAAGTCACGAGTGGTAAAGAGGCCCCGTCCCGGCCACGCCGATCTTGCCGGTGGCCAAAAATACCAAACCCGCGACCTCCGCGACATTCTCGAACGCGCCTCTGCCCGCGAGACCGCCGCCCGTGTCGCGTGCGGTGCACTTGCAAAACAGCTCCTTGCGGCGTTTGGCATCGATGTCCGCAGCCACGTCATAAAGCTCGGCCACGTTCAGGCAGTTCCGCTCAATCGCTCGTGGGAAGAGATCATTGCCATTCCCGCCGATTCCCCGCTCAATTGTGCTGACGATACCGCGCAAAAAGAAATGATCAAGCTCATCGACGGGACCAAGACCGCCGGCGACACACTCGGCGGTATCTTTGAGGTCGTCGCAAAAAACCTGCCGGTCGGCCTCGGCTCGCACACGAGTTGGGAAGACAAACTAGACGGCCGCATCGCCCGTGCCGTCATGTCGATCCACGCCATCAAAGCCGTAGAAATAGGCGAAGGCGTCGCCAACGCCGGACGGCCGGGCTCGCAGGTGCACGACGAGATCTTTTTCGGGGATAGTGACGTGTTACAGGTGACGGGTGACGGGAAAGAAAGCGATCTTTCCTTGTCACCCGTAACCTGTAACCCGTCACCTTCCGGCTTCCGCCGCTCCACCAACCGTGCCGGCGGCCTCGAGGGCGGCATCACCAATGGCGAAGAGCTTCGCGTTCGTGGCTATATGAAGCCGATCTCGACCTTACGCAAGCCCCTCCACAGCGTCGATATCGACACAAAGGAAGAAGACCTCGCCGCCTTCGAGCGCTCCGACATCACCGCCGTCCCGGCTGCAGGGGTCATCGGCGAAGCCATGCTCGCGATCGTCCTCGCAAACTCGATGCGAGAGAAATTTGGCGGTGATTCGATGGATGAAATGGAGCGGAATGTTGAGAGTTACTCGGCATCAGTTGACCAATACTAATGGGATCAAGAATGTGCCCGCGAAATACGCGAAAAAAGACGAAAAAGAGAAGTGATCTTTCTTATTTTAGCGTCTTTTCGCGTCTTTCGCGGGCAATTCTACTTCTCGGAGCGTCATTTGCTCTCGCGTGTTCGACGGCGACTGACAAGCCCACGTCCAACATGTCCGCCGCTCGCGAGGCGAAGAAGGAACGCAAGGAGCTTCGCGATGCGATCAAAAAGATCGAGCCGTTCTTCCAGCCAATGGGAAAGCCTGAGGCGTATGATTGGCTCGGCTCGCACAACGAGCCGGGGCAGACGTTTGACGAATACCTCGACTCCGACCCGACAAAGCCGACGAAGGAACGGCAGAAGATATACGTTCTGCCGCTGGGGACATTTACGCCGCAGCAGAAGAAGGTGATCGATATTACGGCAGGTTATCTGGAGGCCTTTTACGACCTGCCTGTCACGCAGCTACCGCCGCAGGCCTTGAAACGTCCGACCAATCCGAAAGATCACCGCTACAATGAGTTCCTGCGGAGTAAGCAGGTTCGCACCGGCTACGTCATCGATACGATCCTTTCTCCGATGCTACCCGAAGATGCCGCCGCTCTGATCGCCTTGACGAACGAGGATGTTTATCCCGACGACTCAATGAACTACGTCTTCGGACAGGCAAGTCTAAAAGGCAGAGTTGGGATTTGGTCGTTGTATCGGCTCGAATTAGGTGCGAATCAAGACTCGATACTTCGTCGGACGATAAAGATCGCCTCGCACGAAACAGGCCACATGTTCAGTATGTGGCACTGTACCAAAAATGCCTGTGTAATGGCCGGATCGAATCACATTGCCGAAACCGACCGCCGCCCCATCGACGCCTGCCCCGAATGCATGGCAAAGATCGCATGGCTCTCCGACATCGAACCCGCGACTCGCTACATGAATCTCGCCGAGTTTTGCCGTAAGAACGGGCTCACGGCGGAAGCTGCCGAATTCGACCGCAAGGCCGCTGCGCTAAAGTAGCATTGATAACGCTTTCTTCAGTCGGTAGTTTCAAGTGATAAGTGAATAGTTCTTCCACTATCCACTTGAAACTAACTACTATCCACTGAAGCGACCAAACTCTTTATCGGCGATAACGGCGAATTGCTACATTATCGGCATTTTGCATCAATATCGGCATTGTGTGACGTTATCGGCATTAGCGGCGAATTGGTATATACGGATCGGGGTATCGGTGTTATGTTGGCAATATGTATACGAATCGCCCACAACGTTTCACCACTTCGCAACAACCAAAATTCAAACTTCCTTCGTTCGAAGAAGACAAAAAACTAGACTTCGTCGACAGCGTATGCGCAACCCTGATGACAAGCCGATTCGGCGACGGAGCGATGTACACGCTCAATCCCCGTTTTCGAGGCACGGCTGACGAGCCGTTTTGCTTTCTGGATATGTTGGAAAAAGAGAGTGTTGGTTGGCACGAAGCTGCGACGTTTCTGGGACGAACAATCCTGGGACGTGGATTGTCGGGCGACGTGTTGCAGAAGCCCGCACAAAGTAAGGGCATCGCGTCTCCCATCACGACTCTGGGACGAAACCCGACAACGCTATCCCAGGCAAACCTAGGACGTGGCTCGCCCCATATCTCTGGGACGTTCTTCTTAGCGTCTTCCTTTGCGTCCTCAGCGAGCTTTGCGTGAAAATTCGGAGTCTCACGCAAAGACGCAAAGAAGAGGCAGAACAAATCCTGGGACGTAAATGGCTACGACTTCCCGATATCGGGCCGGAACTGCATTCCATCGAATGATATCTTGCTCGCGGCTTCGTAGGCCGTCGAGATTGCCGAATTGAGATTATCGCCCGTCGCGGTGATGCCGAGGACACGGCCGCCGGCGGTGTAGTATTCGCCTGGGACGAGCATGGATGTGCCGGCATGGAAGGCCCACACGTTTGGGACGTGTGCCGCTTCGTCGAGGCCGGTGATGATGTCGCCGGTTTTCGGAGCCGACGGATAACCCTGGGACGCGAGAACGACACAGGCGGAACTTCCCGGTTTCCATTTAATCTCGCCAAATTCCTGGGACGTGCCACCGACCATCGCTTCGCAGATATCAACGAGGTCAGTTTCTAGCCGTACCAATATGGCCTGAGTCTCGGGGTCGCCGAAGCGGACATTGTATTCGAGAAGCTTTGGTGATCGTGTTGAGCCCTTACTCACGTGCGGGCTACTGACACTCGGATCGCCAACCATCATGATCCCGAGGAATAGAATGCCGCGAAACGGAAAGCCCTCGCGGACACAACCGCGAAGCGTGGGTCGAACGATGGTCTCGACAATGTTTTCCAATTCCTGGGACGTGAGAAGTGACGAGTCGGTGATCGTGCCCATGCCGCCGGTGTTTGGGCCGGTGTCGCCTTCGCCGATCCTTTTGTGATCGCGGGTCGGCGGCATCAGAGCAAAGTCTTCGCCATTGGCGAACATCAGCAACGACACTTCTTTGCCGAAGAGACATTCTTCGAGGACGATCTTCTCGGCGGCATCGGCACCGACCAGATCGGCCATTTCGTTTATGGCTCTGACGGCCTCGGCACGATCTTTGGCGACTACGACACCTTTTCCGGCGGCGAGGCCATCGGCCTTTACAACCACGGGCGAATTTTCGTCACCGAAATCTCCGCTTTCGAGTTCGAGTACGGCAAACGACGGCGAGTGTGCCGTAACGTATTTTGCGGTTGGGACGCCGTGTCTCGCCATGAAATCTTTGGCAAACGACTTGCTCGATTCCATCTGGGACGCGTGTTTGTTCGGACCGATTATCTTCAGGCCACGGGCTTCAAATTCGTCAACGACACCGAGTGCCAAAGATGTCTCGCCGCCGACAAAGGTCAGATCAATTGCATTCTGGGACGTGAACTCGACGAGGCCAGACACGTCCGTCGGCTTGATCGGCACACACTCCGCAATCTCCGCGATGCCCGCGTTGCCATTAGCGCAAAACAGATGCGCGACCTTACTCGAACGTCTAAAACTTTGACAGATCGCATGCTCACGACCACCGGAACCGACTACTAGGACTTTCATATTTTGACTGTTTGGGGCGATTGGTCATACCAAGTCTTGACACGCGAAACCGATAGTTGTAAGGTTTGTTTCGTTGCCCTAACGACAGCAAATTCGCGATTTTACGGCCGCCCACTTGTAAAATCTACTACACCATTTCTCATTTTCGAAATGAGATCGTTACCGGAGACGCGAGCGAAATTATGTCCGACAACGATTTCGATAACGACCGTCAGATCGATAATCTAAGCGAGGACGGATTGAGTGAGTTTGACGACATCCCGATCCAGTGTGTGGATTGCACCGAGATGTTCGATTGGACTGCTGGCGAACAAGCCTTTTATAGAGAGAAACAACTAGAAAATCCGCCGAAACGCTGTAAACCCTGCAAAATTGCTAAAAACCGGCGGCTTGAGGCCATCGAACAATCACGTCTCACGGGCAAAAGGCACGTCATAGAGGTACGCGCCGATTGCGCAAGCTGCGGACAATCAACGACCGTTCCGTTCTATCCCTCCCAGGGCCGTCCGGTCTATTGCCGGACATGCTTCATCGAAATGAAAGCTCAGATCGCAACCGGGGCGAACGGCTAGTTAGCATCATCGAGATCCCAAACGTTATCGTATTACAACACACGCTTTAGCCCCATAGGCGCCTATCCGGCTTGGCCGCCTTGCAGTACGGCGAAGCATAGCTTCGCCGCACTGCGATAGCGGCATAGCCGCGAAGATTGCAAATCGTGGTCTGGAATTTTGTGATCGTGGCCGGAAATAAAACAAGGGCGACGTCTCCCACACCGTCGCCCTCGGACCGTATCCTTTCGGACCGATCTGATGTTCACCGGGAGGTGAACAACCCTAATTATGCACAGCGATAAAAAAAACGCAAACGGCTGTGAAGCGTTAACTTTGGACGAATATTACAATTACAGGTTTGGTCGGACCGGCACCTTGAGACCGCCGACCATCGCCGCGAGTATGCCTTCCTCGCCGGTCAGGAACAGACTGTAAACACCAGATGGGACTTCCTCATCGACCGAGAGCAAGAAGCTCACTGCCGTCAGTTTTTCGCCAAAATCATATCTCTTTATCGAGCCAGGGATGGCACGAAAGTATGGCGAGTTAAACTCGATCCGCAGATCTTTGAGTTCAAAATCGCGGCCGCCGAGATACACGGTGTATTCGCGGGCGTTCCCGATCATAATCGCAGAATCGGTCAGTTCGCTATTGAGGCCTATAAAACTCAACGCAAGATCTGTGGTGGTCACCGTGACCTTTTCATTCATTACGCGATCTTCGTAATCACCGAGACGCACGGTGCCAAGGTCACCGATCGGCGACGCAGTCGAGCGGTCACGGCTTTGCCAAAAGACCGTGTAATGGCCCGCGACGAGCCCACCGAGACGATATGTACCATCGGCAACAGTCTCAGCCTGGGCGACGACGCGGCCATTGGAATTATCCTCAGCCCAAACGCTAAGCGTCTTGGGTGTCTTTGTAGTTACCTGCGTGAGCTTGCCCGAGATCGACGAACAGCACTCTGCCGTATCATCGACAAAGCCATAAAGTTCGCGGGCCGCGGCGACATCCGCATCGGAAAGGTCAATTCTACGTTCACTGGCAACGATGCCACCGGCATTTCGAGCCAATCCCGCAGACATCACCGCCCCGAGCACAGCCGAATGTCTAAGGCCAAGCAAATGGCCGATCTCGTGCGTGAGAGTGGCTTCGAGATCGAATGTCCCTGCGGAGCCATCCGTCGAAAATTGCTGATAAGGATTAAGAACGATATCGGCTTCGGTGATGAAACCACGACGGTTGTAGAAAACACGCGTCCTGGCCGATTCGGTCATCGGATCTTTTGCAAAAAGAAGAACGTTCTCGGGCGACGCCGCAACGGTGATCAGACTGATGCCGTCACCCGCGACTCCCGATGGGCTTACATTGCGCGAATCTGTTGCCTCAATAGTGAACTTAATATCGGCCGCATTCTCCCACAGCAAAAGGCTGTTCCTGATCGCCTGCGCGATATCGCTGCCGTTCTTAATAGCGGTGTTTTGCTCGGACAGAGATGTCGAGATCGCGATCCGCACGGCACCGTCTTTCCAGCGGCGCTGCTGCGGTTCGGCTTTGCCGGGCACGACGGTGTAGCTGGCCAACACATTCGTTGCCAGTACAACAAGGCCAAAAAAGGCCGCCGCTATCCGTTTTGCCGATCTCATCTCGGTTTTATTTACGCTTCCGAACTTTCGCTGTCACCATCGACGCGGCTCACACCCTCAAGATCGGCAAAACCGACGATGAGCAACAAAGCTACGATCGAAAGAGTGGCGAGCAGATACAAGATCGAAATTTGCTCATACGCGATCAAAACGCCGATCACTATCGCAACACCGAGCATCAACAATAATGCGCCACCACGCCGACTAATACTTGCCATTATTCTAACTATTCCTCTTTCCGCTAATTATTCGACGATCTTCAAAGGCAATTCGCCTTTATTTTTTTCGCGACTATCGTCGCGGATCGACACCGGCGGAAATTTTCGTTTTTCACCGCCACGGGCGGCAATATCAAGTATATCAAATGGGCGGAGAATCTCATCTATTGTTTCTCCACTTTTTATCTTAGCCAGATCTAGCTCAATAATCCGTGTTTCGGCCGTCTCGCGGCGAAATATAGTTATCTTGGCGGCATCGGCATTCTTTACCAAACCACCCGCCATCGCTATCGCCCGGGTCACGGTCATCTGTTCGCGAGACGAGATCGACCGCGGATTGCCAACCGCTCCGATCACATATATCGGATCGGCCGTCGTCGCTGTGACAATATCGCCACTCAAAATACGCGGGTTCGCCGCTTCTCTGCCTGTCAACAGTTCACTTATCTTGATGACGATAGTCTCTGTTTTGTTGTCTGACGACGGTTGGGAACAGTTCATTTTTCCAGGCCGCAGAATCGTTACTTCCCCACTCGAACTATCGACCAGGCCGCCTGCCATAATGATCAGCTCTTGCAACCTCACCGGCCGCCGCAGGCGAAATCTCGTAGGAGTCTTTACCGATCCCTCAAGCCGGACGACCGCGCGATCAGATCGGTCTATGATTCGCACCACGACTTTTGGTTCACGAAGTATCTTAGACAATGCCTTGGCTATGTCCGTCGCAATTTGCTCTTCGCTCCGGCAAAGGCCGGCGACTGGCTCGCCATACGAATCAAACCCGTCGAGAAAACCTTCGGATGTCACCTTCCCGCGCCAGTCAAATTCAAATCCGCCGACAACATCGACGTCGATCAGATCGCCGAAGTGCACCAGATCGTCCGATGAAACGGGCGTCGGCGTAGGTTCCTGCGAAAAAACCTTCGCTGAAAGGCAGAGTATTATTGTGAGATGGATCAAAAAGCGCGGTATCGCGGAGTACATCTTCATCGCAGATAGGCGCCTCGTGAGTTATTCGGAGGACTTAGCGGAGCTTTTCTTTCGGCTTCTTGGTTTATGCTCGACCGTGCCCGGTACGGCAAAGCCAATAAACTCCCAATTACACGCATCGCATAACAGGTTGTAGCGGAACACGAACTTGGAAAGAAGAGAGGTCGGCCGATATCCTCGACGGATCCTACTACTCTTACATCTTGGACATCGCTGGGAAATCATCGCTTTCTAAACGTGTTAGATTAGCAAGTTTTTGCCCGATTTCCCAATTCTCAGCGTTCGGTTTCCAAAAGACGGATGCGATCGATCTCACCGTTTATCTTCAACGCTGCAGCCTCGCGGGCAACGCTGTTTACATTATCGCGGCCCAGATCAAAAAGGGCATCTCGATAAAGACTCTTGGCCAGCGTGTAATCTTTCTTGAATGCGGCACGCTCGGCCTGCTCGATCCAGTTGGAAATCTTTATCGAAACAAGCAGATCCTGAAGCAGTTCACGAGATTGAAGCAGGCTGCGTTCGGACGGATAGAATTCGAGCGACTCCTCAATAACGTCCAGCGCCCCGCGGGCGGATTCGATCTTTTCTTCCGGGGCAGCACGATTGCGGGCATCGGTTGTCAATGAAGTCACCTCGATCTCGGCCCATTTGAGCATGTGGAAACGGTGGAGTTCGTTTGCCAAAGTTCGACCCTTGAGCAACGGGCTCAGGCGTGGCGAACTGGCATTCACCGTCTTTAGCTCACTGTCATTTTGCAAGATATAATTACCGCAAAGCTCGAAAACCTCTCGATGCCCTGCCGAGAATTTGCCGAGCACGCGGGCGGCGTCTGATTTACGTTTTATGTCCTCGAGTATCGCGGTATTTCGCTCGATCGTGAGTTTTCGAGAATCGCCGGCGTGCACAGACGGCGATGCGAAATTTCGCTCCAAACGCCGCTGCTCCCGGATGAGACGGTTGCGGGCACGCCGCATAATGATCTCACGTAAAACAACTGAGCCAAATAGGAAAATGCTGGCACTCACACCGGAGGTAATGTGCGGAGCCTCGACAAGACTGTCATTTAGAATGCCCCAGACAATAAAGAACATCGCGGCCGATAGGGCCACTGCCATCATGTAATATGTTGAGGCCGGCACCCAGAAAGGCCGTCGATTACGATTCATCGAAAGTGTGTTTATGTAATAGAGCCAAAATTCGGCCCCTTGAGCGTAAATACTGATTCCTTTCGAGGCGATTGTCAACGGTTTTTGCCCTTTTCGCCGGCCGCGATTTTGCTATAATCGTGGTATGGCGGGCAAGAAGAAAGGTAAAAAAGTCGAGCGGCCCATATTTGATTCGATCCGTAAACCAACGGCGCCACCGAGCCGCAAGATCGGCACTGACCAGGCCGACGAGAAACGTGTGCCTTCTCTAAGAAAGGCCAAGCATAAGAAAGAGCCCGACCTCAGCGAGTGATGCGATGAAAGACTACAACGATGATCAGAGCGCAAATGTTTGGGCCCGGCCTGAGATGCATGTCACGTTTCGAGCCGAGATCATGCCCGGCATCGAGCGTGAGGAACGCACCTATCGAATTCAAAAGGTAGCCCGAAATGGGCGCGTCATCCTACACGACTTTCCCGGCGAGTACCGTGAAACGGCCTTTGAGGCGGTCAACTTTTTACGGGAAAAGGTGCTGAAAGATCAGACTTCGTAGATACGGCCGATGTCGAGAATATTGACGTTTGGGATGGCGAGAGTTTCGATCTGATTGATCACTCGCTCGCGATACATGGGCTTGATATTGATCACGTAGATCGGGATATCGCGGCTGCCGAGCTTGTTTAATTCGTTCTGCAACCGTCGCGGCGTCAGATGGTGTGAGACCGTGGCAACCCCTTCGAGTTCATCTGGAAACGCACATTCGACAAATAGAGCCTTCAGATTTTCGGAGCTATCACAAGCCGTCCAAAATTCATCTGTCTCCGCCGTGTCCCCGCTCATGGCGATCGTTGTCGTCGCATCCGAAACTAGATATCCATTGGCGCCGACCTGATGATTCACCGGCACTGCTCGAACCGAAAGATGAGCAACCTCAAATGCCTCACCTGCGGTAAATTCATGGTACGCGACGACCGGGCCGTTTTCATTCGCCAGTTCGGAAAAACGCGGATAGGTCGACCAGTTAAAAATATCGCGTTCGAGCGTCTCGACCATTTCCGCTGTTGCGTGAATCCTGATCGGCTCAGTCAACGATGCAAAGAGATCGTCGATAAACATCGGCAATCCGGCAATGTGATCGAGGTGCGTATGCGTGAGCAGAATATCGCGAATACCGCAGCGCTGCTTATCTGAGCACGCCATCGCCAAACAACCCGCGTCGATAGCGACGCAGTCATCAATGACCATCGTGAGCAGATGCTGGCGAGCCGAGGCCCTGCCATCCTCATCTATAGTGCTTGGAAGGAGTTGTACCCTCATAAGCTACTCGAAACTATCGTGCGCAAGTCTGGCCCCGGCCGCCGTCTATCTCGTAAGTTGCACCGGTGATCCAACCGGCTTTATCCGATGCCAGAAAGTGTATCAATTCGGCAACCTCTTCCGGTTTGCCAACACGGCCGATCGGATGTGTTGTCTTTGAATGTTCGAGAAACGCGTCGTAAGCCTCATCCTCCATGCCGCCGCGTTTGTGAATGTTCGTAACCACCACACCCGGATTTACAGCATTTACGCGAACCTTCTTAGACGCAAGCTCAAGAGCCGCGCATCGCGTCAATTGATCGATCGCCGCTTTTGAAACGCAATACGCAAGTACATTCGGAAACGAACGCGTTCCGGCCACGCTCGAGACATTCACGATGTTTCCCTTTGTCTCTATCAGGTGCGGCACGCATTTTTGCGAAAGGATAAAGACGCTGCGCAGATTAACGTTCATCATCTTGTCCCAATCGTCGAGCGTAGTATTCTCGATCGAGCCATTACTGATGATCCCGGCCGAATTGACCAGCACATCGATCTGGCCATGATTGTGTAACGTCTCGGTAACGATTCGTTCAAGCTGTGACATCTCGCGAACGTCGGCAAGGTGCGGCCTGATCGAACCTTTTTTCGACTCAACCGCCTGCGAGAGCCTCAGCAGTTCCTTTTCGTTCCTGCCTACGGCGACGACCGTCGCACCCTTGTTTGCCAACAGCAACGTGGATGCTCGCCCGATGCCGCTGCTCGCGCCTGTGATGATCGCTACCTTACCTTGCATTAATTTCTAATAAGCGTATGAATTTGGTGTTAAGAATAGCAATGAAGTTTGACCAACCGCAACCGAAATATTTCGTTTGAAGTGCGATGACAAATAAAAATGCGGCTGCCGAAGCAACCGCGCCGTATTAATTCTTTCGTATCGTGTCGATTAAGACTCGCTCGGCCGCTGGTTGGCGGCAAAAAGCAGTTCTATCGCGGCCTTGGTTTCCTCACTCTTGCGATGCTTGATATCGGAGACCCAGTCCGTGACGTTCGAAACGATCTTCCGGGCCGCATCACGCGGACCTGCGACACGCTTCTTTTTCTGCTTCGGAACGATGTCAGTTCGTTTCACGACCTTAATTTTCTTAGTATCTATCATTCAAGTATTTCCACCTTGTTAGTGAGAATTCGGACTTATTACCTTTTGCATTTTGCAAACTTTAACTGACCAAATTTTGCGATATGCAAACAGTTGGATTACGCAAAAGTGCTTTCGGTTGTTCCCGAATTTTTTAGTTTCTTTATTTTTCCTAGAGAAACCGCCCGTTTGTGTAGCGCAGTAGAACAAATGACTGGGTTAGGCACGCGGCTTGCCACTGATAATGACAGAAGTTATGTCTTTAGTCGAACTCATTATCATCTATCTTGCCTGCGGAGCACCGTTTGCCGTATTTCATGCGACATCTCTCCGTTCCGATTCTCGCTCGAGATGGCTGGTTTTCCTGGCGTCGTTGATCGGCTGGCCGGTGTTTGCGGCGATGCTTGTGACCAGACGAGTTCGAATTCCGGTAGCCGTCCCCGATGCTGAGATCGAACAGCTTCGCGTGAAGATGGAATCGGCGGCGTTTCCGGATAATGAGATTCAGGGCGTGTTTGATTTTCGTGAGACGTTCTACCGTTTTGTAGGCCTATCGAATGCGGTGAACGAACCGGAACCTGACAGGCCGGGCGCCGACCTTTTTGAGATTGGCGGCGGCGGCGGCCAAACGCCGGCCCGTTGTCTTGCAAGGCGTAATCGCATCCGTCTCCATCGCCATTACCTAAAGGCCCGTCGCGAGTTCATGTCATCCCTGGCTCAGCGGGCGGATGAGAATCTCAGTTCCTTGGCCTCCGAACTCGCCGTTCATCTCGGCGATCCGCTCGAACGCGGCGAACTCTCACGTTCTACAAATGTTCAAAGCGAAAGGAGCGATTACCGAGCGACGGCTCAAGGCAAAGCTTCCCACGTCGCCGTAAACTAAAGGGCCACCAAAAGCCTCGCTTTATTCTTCCGCCACAACGCCGTAAGATTTACGCTTAAGTGTTGGTACTGCTCCATCTATTTGCGCTGTTTTTGCTTGTCGGGCTTGGCTTCTACGTATTCGTAGCTGACCCGCGACGTCGTGCGCATCAGACTTTTGCGGCGTTTATCGCATTTCTTGGCATCTGGACGACAAAGGATCTGATCTTCTGGAACTTCTACCCGCGAGACAGCGCGGCGAGCTGGTGGGCAGCGGCGAGTTTTATAATTGCGTTTCTTATGCAGGCGGCGTTGGTTGTGTTTGGCTGGGTTTTTCCGGAGAATTCGCGAACGCCCCGCCGTCGTGCCGCAGTTTTGTTCGCTCCTGCACTGGTGCTTATTCCGGCGACCATCGCCGGTATGATGTGGCACAAGGCAGGCTTCGAAGACGGCCGCTTTGTTATCGATCTAACTCCGCTAGCGTATGCGTTTGTTGCGTATGTCTACTCGCTGTTCTTTTACGGAGCCTATCTCCTCTTTAAGAAGTACCGCCAATTCGCGGGCACACAGGAAGGGCAGCAGGTTGGGGCGATCATCTGGGGACTCGCGATCACGGGCGTCTTAAAGACGCTGGCGAATATCGCACTTCCGTATTTCGGTTACTACGAACTCCTTCCCTACAGCGCGATCTTCGTTCTGCCCGGCGTGCTTATTTACGCGTACGCGATCCTCAATTTCAAGCTTTTCTCTTTCCAGACGGCGCTCAATCAGTTCCGTTTGTTCCCGATCACCTACAAGATCGCCATCAGCATCGCTTCGGTGGCTGTCGTCAGTTTTCTGATCTTCCAGATCCCGATCGCGTGGTGGGCGTTCCGCAACGGGATGGACTACGAAGCGTGGCGGCGATATCTCGTCTTTAGCGTAATAAGTGCTCTTGTGCCGAATTTGCTCCTGCTACTGCTCGTGCTCAGAACGATCTCGCGGCCTTTGCAGAGAATCACGCTCGCCGCAGTAGATGTCTCGAAGGGTGCGTATGGAACCGAGGTTGATCTGCGTAACAGCAACGACGAGATCGGTTTGCTCGCGGCGAGTTTTAACGAAATGTCTCGCAAGATGGCATCGGACATTGACGAACTGAACAGTCTCAACGAACAGCTCATCCGTGCCGAAAAGCTTGCGGCAATGGGCACGCTTGCGGCCGGAGTCGCTCACGAGGTAAACAATCCGCTCGCCAGTATTTCCTCTCTCGTCCAAATGATGCGTGCCCAGGAAGGCCACAGCGTCGAGACCCGCGAACGCCTAAACCTCGTCTCCGCCCAGATCGAACGCATAAAACAGGTCACGCAAGACATGACCAACTTCGCCCGGACACGCCCGGCAGCCAAGATCGA
>JANPDK010000109.1:0-10611 GCA_031431415.1 Acidobacteriota bacterium
CTAGACGGCACCGCCAAAGGCGGCATCGCCGTCGCCATTGCCAAGGAACTAAACCTACCGATCCGCTACGTCGGCATCGGCGAACAAGTCGACGACCTAATGGTGTTTGACGCGGAGAGCTATGTGAACGGGTTGTTTAACTAGCGTTCAGAGTGCAAGCTTTAGCTTGTATCGCGGCGACCGCAAGAACAAGCTGAAGCTTGCACTCTGAACCTTCATTACTTTGCAAATGTCTGAATCCGAACTAATTTTTACTCGACGAGCTCTGGAACAAGCGGAGCATGGAATCGGCCTCGTTAGCCCGTATCCGCTTGTCGGCTGCGTCATTGTCTCAGACACCGGCGAAGTAGTCGGCGAAGGCGCGTACTTGTACGACAATGTTGTCCACGCCGAGGCAGTCGCTCTCCAACAGGCGGGCGAAAAGGCTAAAGGCGGGACGGCATACGTTTCGCTCGAACCGCACGATCACGCGGGACGAACAGAGCCTTGTACGGAAGCCTTGATCAATGCAGGCATCAAACGCGTCGTTTGTCCGATCGAAGATCCGAACCCGTTGGTTTCGGGACGCGGTTTTCAGAGGCTTAGGGACGCCGGTGTTGAAGTCATTACTGGAATATACGCCGCCGAAGCAACGAGGCAGAACGAGAAGTTTATCTGCTGGCACAAGAAACAACGGCCATTTGTCCATCTAAAACTCGCGATGTCGCTCGACGGGCGCATTTCTCTGGGACGCAGCGTTTCGACCGCACTTTCCGGCCCCGAAGCTTTGGGACGTGTTCACGACCTCCGTCACGAACACGACGCGATCCTGATCGGCGGTAACACGGCGTTCATCGACAACCCGATCCTAACGGACCGCAGCGGAAAACCGCGGCGAAGGCCATTGGTTCGCGTGGTGCTGGATAATCAACTGCGACTATCCGAGGTCTCGCATCTGGTCTCAACATCGGGCGAAACTCCGACGATCATTTTCACCAACAGCACCGACGCAGGCAAGCTGTCCGTCCTGCGTGCACTCGGTGCCGACGTCGTCGAATCCCCAATGGGCGGTCGTGATCTGAATGGTGTTTTAGCGGAGTTAAAACGGCGTGACATCCAGAGTGTTCTTGTTGAAGGCGGAAGTCAGATCGCGGGCGCATTTTGCGACGCGCGGCTTGTAGACAAGCTCACGCTCATTGTTGCTCCGGTCGTCATAGGCGGCAATTCAGCACCGCATGCGATCGGTGGTGACGGCGCTGACAGGCTGGCCGACGCTCTGAAGCTTGGCGACATTTCAGTCGAACGCCTTGGAAATGACATTGAGATCACAGGCTACCCGCAGGCCTGATCGCACGCTATGCGAGCAAAGAAATCGCTTGGACAAAACTTTCTTCGAGATCAAATCGTGATCGAGCGTATCGTCGCCGCGCTTGATCTAACCAAGCATGATGCGGTTATTGAGATCGGGCCGGGGCAAGGGGCCTTGACGGAAACTTTGTTGGAAAAGGCGGGTCGGGTCGTCGCCATCGAGTTTGACCGTGACCTGATCTCGCCGCTGCGTGTTCAGTTTCATTCGTCTGACAATCTCGAATTGGTAAACGCGGATGCATTATCGTTTGATTTCGCGGAATACTATTCCGACGGGAACAAGCTCAAACTCGTCGCAAATCTTCCGTACAACATCTCCACGCCGATCCTCCAGCGGCTGATCGAACAACGGCATGTATTCTCATCGATCGTTCTGATGTTTCAACGCGAAGTCGTCGCGCGGATCACCGCCAAGCCGGGAACTAAGGAACGTGGATTTCTGAGTGTTCTGGTCGAGGATGCGTTCGAGACTGAGAATCTTTTCGATGTGGCGCCGACGTCGTTTCAACCCGTACCCAAAGTTTGGAGTTCGGTAGTTCGGCTCACCCCAAAGAATTCCATCATGGGAGTCGCCTCAGATGAGTTTAGGAAACTCCTTAGCTCAGGATTTGCCCAAAAACGAAAGACTATCTTGAACAATCTCCGCGCAAAATATGCTCAGGCTGCCATAATATTGCAGTCTGCCGATATCGATAGCTCGCGACGAGCCGAAACGCTTACTCGCGAGGAGTGGCGAACCCTACTCCGGCTCGTCGTCGTCGAAACTAAAGATATCTAAGACCTGTCTTCCAGTATTCACCGTCCCCTGAAAATTCACATCGTTAAGGTCGTTCGTTACGAATACGTTGACGAATGGATAGGTGAATGCGAATCCTTTTATGCCCATTGAATAAGTCGCCCCGGGCACAATATTCTCAAATGAGTAATATCCGAACGTACTCGCAGTAGCTCGCAGGCGAACTCCAGCCCCGCCAACAAGATAAACCCTTGCACCCGGCACACCACGTCCGTCCGGCCCTATCACCTGTCCTGAGATCGTTACATTTGATGACGAAGTCGCCTCTCCAAATATTGCGAACTGGGCGGCTCGTGAAACGGAAAAGCCGTTTGGAGCTCCTGCATCGACGATGTACCACCGTGCGAAGAATGTCCGACCGACCGCGGCCACAGTGGAGGGAAGCGGGATACTCAACGATGTCCAACCGTTGCCAGGTCCTGTGTTATTCGTAATAGCAGTGAATCTGCCGATTGATCCCGTGACAGGAATCGATGTTCCTACGCCGGGATCTGTAGAATCAATTACAAGAAACGCGTTTGAATTACCGATAGCAGAGGAGACGGAAATGGTGAAGTTTGGATTTCCGGCGAGCGGCGGTGACACCGCGACGATCGAGGGAGAAAAACCACCCGAACCCGGGCGGGCGACGCCGGTGATCACAGGAACCCGATTTGATTCCGTGTAAAGCTGCGGCCTATCGAAAGGGGCACTTTCGGAACCGACACGCGGATCGGTCAAGGGTCTCCGAAGAAAAGCGACCAGATCAGCCTGCTGGCCACCGTTTAGACCCAGGTTACGAATCGCCACGTTCTTGTTCGGTGCGTTAAAATCACCACCGCGATTGTAAAACGCGACCACCTGTTCGAGCGTTGTAAACTGGCCGTTGTGGAAGAATGACGTACGCAAACCAACGTTTCTCAGGCTAGGCGTTTTGAATTCACCACGATTGCCTTGCTGGCCCGTAACTATAAAACGTCCCAGATCGTCATTCTGCGGACGAACACCAATATAATGAAAAGCGTTATCCGACAACTGCGGTCCACTGTGGCAAAGGTTGCAGCTGCTGGTGTTAAAGATGTTGCGGCCACGCATTTCCTGAGCTGTTAGAACCGTAATACCCGCGTTTGTTGTATCGATCGGAGTCTGATCGCTGAACAATGTTCTTTCGAAGCTGCCAATCGCGAGAGCGATCCTGGTAGGACTGACTTCGGTAGTCCCGAAAGCTTCCTGGAATAGCTCCGGATAGGTTCTCCCGCCGATCCAAGCATTTAACGCGGGGGGAACACTTGCAGACAATGCAAGAGGTTTGGCTGTCGCAATGGTTGCAGCAACATTATTCCAGTCGCGTCCCGCGTGTGCCATTTCAGCCGACGAAACCGGCGGACCAACAGCTTGACTCTCCAGAGCTCCGCCGTTGTTCAGGACGATAAGGTTCGTAATGGGATCGCGAAAGACCGCAGTTGCCCGGCCATCCCAAAACAGCTCGGGTGAATAAACTGCATTGACATACGAGATCGTCTTTCGTCCGGTAACCTGAGCATTTAATCCGTATGGCTGGCCGAATGTGTAGGTTCCATCAATATTAGTGAAGGGAACTCCGAGCGAACCACGAACATCGTCGGGAGTACCCAGCAGTCCATCAACCCCAGGATTGATCGATGCAGGAGAAAGAGCCGATCTCGGGTCAGCTCCACCATTACCCGAGTGATGACATGTGCCACATGAAACGGTCCGCGTCGATGACACTTGTTCGTCCCAGAAAAGAACTTTTCCGAGCGTTGCCTTAGCTGCCGTCAATTGGTTTGCCGGCGGCGCTGGAGGAGGGGGATCGAGCGGAGGAACCGGGCCTTGTTGGATGGTGTTGGTTCTGGTGCCTTGATCTGCTACTCCGAGGTCGCTGACCGCGGTTCCATTTTCCGCCCGGACCCAGTAGAAGAAAGTCTGAGCCGGCGGAGCACTCGCATCAAAAAAGAAGTTGACCGGAGTAGTACCAACATCGGTCGCCGTCGTCGGATTATTGACCGCATTGCGGAAAATACGATAATTCGTCGCACCGCGCATCGTGTCCCAATAAATGCCGACCTTGTTGTTGTAAATATTGTCCGTTGCCGACACGCCGGTCGGGGCTGGAAAGACACCCTCTTCCTCTCCCGAAACAGCTGCCGATCTCAACAAACAAAGAGAGATAAAGGATGCAACGAGTGCAATTGTAACCGCCAACTTAAGATATCTCATAAGCAACTCCGAACTTTATGAATGTAAGAAATACTGACTAATTAAACAAATGACCAAACCGTTTTCTTATATGATTTCTGCACCTGAACAATCTCGATTTCAGATTGCTCTGCGAGATGCCTATCGTCTGAGCAACTTCTTCGATCGAATACTCTTGCGAATATACCAGCATCATGGCCACTCTGTCACCGGGTTCGAGGCCGGCCAAAACTTTCTCGGCAAGCTGTGCCGTCTGAAGAGCCTGTTCTGCCGATCGTCCGGCTCCGTCCGCAATTGTCGAGATGAAATCACCGTCCTCATCGCTCATCTCGGAAAAAAGGCTTTCACCCTTCCGCTGCCGTCTGCGAAACTCGTCGTAGCAGACATTAACTGCGATCCGAGTCAGCCAGGCCGCAAACGAACGGTCTTCGCCGCCACGATATTTTTTCAAAGAAAAATAAGCCTTGGTAAAGCTTTGCTGAACAAACTCCTCGGCCTCACTTCGGTCTCGGAAAAACCGACCCACTGTTCGAGCCACAGGAAGTTTATATCGATCAAATATCTCAGAAAATGCAGCCTCATCACCGTCGATGACTAAACTTACGAGCTGATCGTCGGAAGCAACGGCCTGATCCGTGAATTCGATCGCCGGAATTTGGACTCTCGTCTGCAAGCTGATATTTAGAACCCCGTCGAGCATTTTCTTTGATTCACGAAATCTAAACAAATCGTCCTATCGTTTTACTCGCCGGGCTTGCGTGCCGCCGGCCCTTCGATCTTAAATCCAGATGGTATCGCGAACAGCTCGGTGCTTGGCTCAATACGTTTGATATTAACGAGTTTGAATACATGTTCACCAGCGATGGGATCGAGATGTCGCGACATCACGAGAACTTGTAGTTCTTTAGAGAACCAGCGTTCGTCGACAACCTGCATTGGCTTGTCGTTGCCTATCTGGCCAGCCGGTATTTCAAACGTTATGCGGGTTCCTTCGACCGATACTCCTTCGATCGTCTTGGTTCCAAGCGACTCTTCCTTTGCATCCGGACGCTTTTGCGGTTCGAGTGGTCCGGGGCCCGCACCAAGCGGATTCTTGCGTGCTATCTTGGCATTCAGATCAAGAAAGATCTGCGATTGGCTCGCAAAATCATTGATAAAGACAAGCATCTGTGGCTTGTTGCCGTTGCCAACGATGTTAACGCCGCCGACCATCTCGAGCGGCTGCTCGCGGCGGGTACGTCCCTCGCCATCACGATAGATCGCACCACGATTCTGCTTTGTCACTGTCGTACCGTCGAACAGGCGTTTTGTATCCTCGATCAAAATTTCAGCCGAAAATGGCTGGGCCTTGACCAGTCGGTCACCAAACCGCAGTTCCGCACCGATGAATTTAGCATTCGGAGCCATATTCATCCCTTGGGGCGGCGGCGGATTTTCACCTGGACGGTGCGGCATTTGACGGGCTTCGTCTCGGATCAATATGCCATCGCCATTTCTATCCATCTCGGAAAAGACTTCGCGAACGATCTTATCGAAATCGGCACGCGAGAATGTGGCATTGTCTGGAGCACGGTCTAGAAAGAAAAACGGAGGCAGGATTCTTTTGCCGTCCGGTCCTGGCTGTCCGGCTGGGGCCATACGGCTGCCATCGACCATTGGTCGCGGGCCATTTTCCGGCTTTGGTGGCCGCACCGCTTCTCCTGCGTCGATCGATCCGTTCTTGTTTCGATCAAGCTCGGCAAATGTACGATCCATTGCTGCCTGAAATTCCTCGGCCTCAAGATTTCCATTCTGATTTGTATCGTGCGGCTTGAGCCATTCTCCCGGATGCGGAGCCCCATCGGACCTATTTGGGCCATTTCCGATTGGTCGTCCGCCGTCGCGCGGAGGGCCTTGTGCCGGTTGTCCCGGCCGCCCGGGCTGGCCACCGGGCCGCTGGCCAAAGGCAGAGGCCGCGAGTACAAAACCTATTAATGCTGTAAATATAAATTTCGTGTTCATAATAAACCCACTTCTAAAAATTGCTATCGAATAAACCGAATGGCATGCGTTTGCCCGTCATCTCCAACAACGACCTCAGCATCTACCAACCTGGTTGGTTTCTCTACGGACGACACCAGACCGAGGCTGACCATCATCGAACTCGGCACCTTGACCCTGACAACCTGACCGCTATCGGGATTTCCGGCGTAAGTTAAAGCGATGTAATCGGTCTTCACTTCAGTTGATGCCTTTGCGACGACCGGCGTCGCTGTTCGTGCGACAGCTTTCGGTTTCGTTTGGGTGGTAGATGCTTTTTGCGTACCGCTTTGCTTTGACGGAACTGCCAATGCCGTAACAGTCTTGCTATCGGTTACCACCGACGCAGGTGATACCGGCGTTGCGGTTGTCTCAGCATCACTCGTCATTGTCGGAGCCAAAACCCGTTCCACGGGCACAACCGGTGTACGCATCATAAAGAAAGCTAGCACGAGAGCGGCGGCGGCCATTGACGGGACAACGATCGTCAACCATCTTCGGATTGCAACAGACGGCGGCCACGGCGAACTGGTCGATTCATCTCCGCCCTTGATATGCCGTTGAACGCCCCACCACAGGGTTGGTGATTCGGCTATTTCGGCGACCGCATTTTCATCCAATGACGCTTGGTTTACGAGCGATCGCATCAGTTGATCTAGCTGTTGGTCTGAAAACTCTTTCTGCATATCTTTGACCTCAATAATTGCTGTCAGGGAAAAGACGCCCGTGCCGCAAGGATGGTTTCAAAATTCTTAACAGTATTTTACCAAGCCTTTACACGTTCTTAACAAATGACAACGGTGCAGGTCTGGGAATATAGCCGAAAGCGTATGTTATACTGCGTAATTCAATTGCCAAAAGGCCAAAGGATACAGTGAAAAAGATCGAAATAGTTCCGCTGGGCGGTATCGGTGAATTTGGGATGAACTGCATGGGCATCCGTTATGGCGACGAAATGATCGTCGTCGATGCGGGCATGGGGTTTCCTGAGGAGACGCCGTTTGGAGTCGATATCTCGATCCCGAATTTCGATTTTCTCGAAGAATATCGAGACGATCTGACCGCGATAATTCTCACACACGGCCACGAGGATCACATCGGTGCTCTCGCCTACATCCTGAAGAAATTTAATCTTCCGGTTTACTCGTCTCGATTCACACTTGCTCTTACCGAGAAGCGCTTGAGTGAATTCGACATGCTCGGCGACGTAATGATGCATCGCGTCGAAGCGGGCGACCGTATAAAGATCGGCGTCTTTGAGATCGAATTCATCCACGCATCGCACTCGCTGGTCGAATGCTTCTCGCTGGCGATCCACACACCCGTTGGCACGATCATTCACACGGGCGATTACAAGATCGACGACACGCCGGTCATTGGCAAGCCGTACGATCTCGAAATGCTCGGCCGCATCGGCGACGAAGGCGTCCTCGCCTTACTGTGTGATTCGACAAATGCGACGGTTCCAGGCCGTACGCCGTCAGAGATGGCGGTCATTCCCGCATTCGAGGAGATCTTTGAACAAACCGAAGGGCGTTTGATAGTTTCGACGTTTTCATCTTCGATGCATCGGCTACAGATCGTTTTTGATGTAGCCCACAAATACGGCCGCCGTGTGTGCGTGATCGGAAGGTCGATGATCAAGAATATCGAGATCGCGGAAGAGCAAGGATTACTGCAAATACCGCACGGCACCGCCATAGATCTCAGCGGGTCACGGACCCTTGACGATGATGAGATCTGCTATTTGGTGACAGGTTCGCAGGGCGAATTGCGTGCGGCACTGTGGAATATGGCCACGGCCAATTTCAAAGGCATCGAGGTCGAACCCGGCGACACCGTCATTCTCTCGGCCCGCATAATCCCCGGCAACGAAAAAGGCATCAGCCGACTCATCGGCCATCTATACAAACGCGGTGCCAACATAATCGAGGAAAAACGCCGCCTCGTTCACGTCTCGGGCCACGCCTCGCAGGGTGACATCAAGATCATGGTCGAGACCGCGCGGCCGAAGTTTGTCATCCCGATCCACGGCGAATATCGAATGTTGTTCCGCCAGAAAGAGTTCATCAAAAACCACGTTGGCAGCTACGACGACAAAGACATCATACTTATCGAGAACGGCAACATTCTCGAGCTCGACGAAAGATCTGCCGTCGTCGTCGAAAAACGCGAACTCTTCAAAACCTTCATCGACGAAGAATCGATGGAAGAGATCGAGTACGACATCGTCCGAGAACGCAAAAAACTCGCCTACGGCGGAACCATCTCACTGGTCGTCGCAATGAACAAAGGCGGCAACAAACTCAACGGCGAACCGCAGATCACCTTCGAAGGCGTCGCCGGCATCGATCCACTAAACGGCTTCGCGGCCCAGGCTCGTAAATCGATCACTCGTGCTATCGAGGACATGAAACCCGAGCACATTACCAACCGTGCGATCTTCAAAGAGACCTTGCGGATCCATCTCAAGCGATTTGTGCAGAAAGAATTAAGCTCAAAGCCGGTGATCGTGACGACGATCGTTGAGGTATAGTTTCACACTCAGAAGACTCGCGGTTGAGTGTGATGAATTCCTCGACCAGCTCGCTGAGTCTCGGAGAACGACGCAAGCTAGGTTCCAGTCCTGCTAACAATTCTTAAAGAACACCTGGTTTTGACTGTTTAAATCTGCTTCGATCGCTTTTGCGGCCCGTGTTATTGATAGTCCGCCAAGATTCGTGCATCGAAGCGTATGATGGATCTCGTTTCCGACTGCTTGCATGGTGTTGATAACTTCGTCCAGCGGAATAAGGTGCCGGTAGTTCGATAGGGCCATGTTTGCGCACGCGACTGCGTTGGTCGCTGCCATAACGTTGCGTCCCAGACAGGGGGCTTCAACTCGATTGCCGATCGGATCGCAGATCAATCCGAGAGAAGTCTGCAATGCCACTGAAGCGGCCCCAATCGACTGCTCAAGCGTTCCCGCAGCCATCTCAACTATCGCGGCGGCCGCCATTCCGCCGCCGGAACCCGTTTCTGCCATACACCCGCCGACCTCGGCGGCAAAAGTTGCCCCGGCGGCGATAAAGACTCCGATTATGCCCGCCGAGAGCATCGCTTTGACTATTTCGTCCTCAGACAAATCAAGCGAATGTGCAACGCCAAAGACGGCTCCGGGTAAGGCTCCACAGGAGCCCGCAGTTGGGGCCGCGACGATCACGCCCATTGAGCTCTTTACTTCCATCGTCGCCGAAACGTACATGATGATGGTGTTATTAGCATCGCCGCCGATCAATGTTCTACTATCAAGCTGTTGTTTGAGTTGGAGTGACTGACTGCCAAGAATTCGGTCTGTGTATTCCGTTCCTTCCAAGCCCAACCTGATCGCGTTATCCATAATGCGCACGATCGAACGCATTTTTTCGAATACCTCGGCATTGGAAATTCCGCCCCGTGCACTTTCGTATTCTGTAGCTAACTCCCACAGTGCCATGTTCTTGCCGTCATTGTATGCAAGCATCTCGTCGCACGTTCTGAACGGAACAATGAGGTGCTTGCTCGCAAGTACCGGCAATACGGGTTTGAGTTTTCTGATGAATAGGACTTCGTGCCTTTCAAGCAGTTCCTCCAGAAGTCGAGCCGTGGGGAACTCACGTGATTTGAGTTCAACAAATCCCTGATCCCCCGAATGCTTGCAGACCTCTTCGAATTGAACGCGATCGCGTAGAAAGTCGACGATCGCCTCTGGTGAAGTGCAGTACACTAAAGTTTCGAAATAATCGCCCGCCATTGAGACCGGGGCCCCGTCGATCTCAATGACCTCGATCATTCCGCCACCCGTTGAGATAGCGGTCAGTTGACGGGTTTCCGACGCGTTCGAGAGAGTGATCTTGTAGGTATTCGGATGCGTCGCACCAATGTCGATCACCTCGATCGCCCACGTGATCCCGGCATCGGCAAGGTGCGTTGCCGAGTTGGGCAACCGTTCGTCATCGGCTTCCCAACCAAGAAAGCCGCCGAAAAGGCCCATGTCTGAACCCTGACCTTTGTGCGTCGTGGCGAGAGAACCGTTCGGGTCAAATTCTATAAGGACATTGGTGATATTACCGCCCATAAGGTCGCGGCAAAGGCGGCCGATCCGAAGCGACGCCGCACAGTGCGAGCTCGACGGCCCACGCATCACAGGCCCAATAACGTCATTGAAAATACTCGGATAAATCATGATTTAGTTTAGAGGTTGGCCAGCCAATATTTTTCCATCGTTCGCCGCA
>JANPDK010000110.1:0-5975 GCA_031431415.1 Acidobacteriota bacterium
AGTTTGCAGGCTTCCTTCATCGGCATCACGCGGAAGCCGTCCATGACAGCCTCGATCGCTTTGATCGGATCGATCTCGCAGACGATAACGTTCGATCCCATACCGCGGGCACGCATTGCAACGCCTTTACCGCACCAGCCGTAGCCGACGACGACGAGATTCTTACCGGCGAGCAAAATGTTGGTCGCACGAATAATACCGTCAAGCGTCGATTGGCCTGTACCGTAACGGTTATCAAAGAAATGCTTGGTCTGAGCGTCGTTGACCGCGATCGAAGGGAAGGTGAGCACACCGGCTTTGACCATCGCGTTCAAGCGAACGATACCGGTCGTCGTCTCTTCCGTAGTACCGATGAGATTCGCGATAAGCTCGGGCTTTTCCTTGATCATCGTCGCGACAACGTCAGATCCGTCATCGATAATGAGGTTCGGATTTGTTTCAAGTGCTGCTTTAACGTGGCGAACGTAGGTCTCTGTAGATTCACCCTTATGGGCCATTACAGGAATTCCCCAATCGGCAACGAGCGAAGCCGCAACATCGTCCTGTGTCGAGAGCGGGTTCGAAGCGATCAGGAGTGATTCTGCTCCGCCAGCCTGCAGTGTGCGGGCCAGATTAGCAGTCTCGGTCGTGATGTGAGCACACGCGATAAGCTTTACGCCAGCAAGCGGTTTTTCCTTCTCAAAACGCTCACGAATGAGGCGGAGAACCGGCATTTCGCGATCCGCCCACTCGATGCGCTGCTTACCCTCGGGGGCTAGATTGATGTCCTTGATGTCGTATTCCATTGATGTTCCTGCGTTAGCCATATTTTGTCGGACCGCAGGCTGCCAGCCTGCGTGTCTCCTTATTCTTTTTCTCTTGCAGGCTAGCAGCCCGCGGTCCGGCGGTTAACCGTTTGTTCCTATTCCTCTCTCAGCCGCCATCCTCAGGGCCTCGGCTTTGTCTGTTACTTCCCACGAAAATTCGCCGTTCAGGCGTCCAAAATGGCCAAAACGGGCCGTTTGTCGATAGATAGGACGTCGAAGGTCGAGCATTTCTATGATGCCTTTTGGCGTGAGAGCAAAATTCTCACGAACAATGACCGATAATTTGTCGTCGTCAATCGTCCCTGTGCCGTGCGTATCGACGTAGACCGAAACCGGTTCTGCGACACCGATAGCGTAAGCCAACTGAACAGTACACTTATCGGCCAACCCTGCCGCGACAACATTCTTCGCAATGTAACGCGCCATGTAGGCCGCCGAGCGATCGACCTTTGTCGGATCCTTGCCCGAAAAAGCACCGCCGCCGTGCGGAGCAAAGCCACCGTATGTATCAACAATGATCTTGCGACCGGTCACACCGGCATCACCCATCGGTCCGCCGACGACAAAGCGTCCGGTCGGGTTAATGTGATATTTTGTGTTTTCGTCGAGCAATTCGGCGGGAATGACAGGATTGATAACCTTTTCAAGGATGTCCTTGCGGATCGTTTCGATGTCGGTTTCGTCGGTCTGCGACGAGATGACAACCGCCTCGACACGAAACGGTCGGCCATCGCGATATTCGATCGAAACCTGCGATTTTCCGTCCGGACGAAGGTAGGGAATCGTGCCGTCGCGTCGAACTTCGCTCAGTTTGCGCGTCAGATTGTGTGCCATCTGGATCGGCATCGGCATCAGCTCGGGCGTTTCGTTGCACGCAAATCCGAACATCAAACCCTGATCACCCGCACCGCCGGTATCCACGCCCTGCGAAATATCAGGCGACTGCGTGCCGATAGCGTCGATCACGCTGCAGGTGTTCGAATCAAAGCCGTACTCGGCGTTGTCGTAGCCGATCTCTTCGATAGTTTCGCGAATGATCTGCTTGTAATTAACGATCGCCGAGGTCGTGATCTCACCCGCGACAACCGCCAGACCGGTAGTCACAAGCGTCTCGCAAGCCACTCGTGCCATCGGATCCTGCGTTAGGATCGCGTCTAAGATCGCGTCCGAAACGTGATCAGCCATTTTGTCAGGATGGCCCTCAGTGACCGACTCCGATGTAAATAAAAAATTTCCGTTACTCAATTGTTTACGTAACTCCTTTTATCAGGGTTGTATTAATTGAAATCTGTGATAGATAACAAAACAATAATGATAGCCTTTTACCAGAATAGTGTCAAAGCAGCGTGAGGTCCGTTTTTAGTAGCGGGTTCTTAGTTTTTGATCGATATCTTCGAGATAGTCATCCCGAAGGATGTGGTAGGGCGGCTCATGTCGGCGATCGCGAAGTCAACGGCGGACCGAACAAGTGTCTCGACAGACTCATTTCGATAGTCCGAAGACGTAGTGACCGGGATATGCCGAATCAGGTTTCCAGTACCGTTTAACAGTTGATTGGCATCATCGAGAAGCGTGCCTTTGTGGAAGCCGAGGTTGACGTGGTTCGTGTAGATCGGCAGCATGCAGAACCCATCGGAAAGCTTTTCCGAAATTGAAAACACGGCCGTCAATGCGTGCGTGTGATACAGAATTTCATTGCTGTCGGGATAAATATCGAGAATAAAAACACGCAGATCTATGAATAAATCGATTAGGTCTTTCTCCTTGAACATCAGCAGGGAAAGAAAGTCTGGATGGATATCGCGGGGTTTGTTCAAGTTCTTAGATATATCTTGCGTCCGATAATAGAGATTATGTAATATTTATAACTGTTTAACCGATCAACTCTGGCCATTCGTCGGGCGGCATATCGCCCTCGGTCGCGGCAGCAGATGCCTGAGTTGATGCAGCCGACAATTCGATGACCTTTTGCTCGACAAAAATTGGACAATCGAGCCGCAATGCAAGTGCGATCGCGTCGGACGGACGGGCGTCGAGCATCACAGGTTCGCCCTGTGGGTCAACGAGTTCGATCCGGGCGTAGAATGTGTTTTCCTGCAGATCCGTGATGGTCACGCTCAGTGCGGCCAGCTGGCATTCGATAATGACATTTCTGAGCAAGTCGTGCGTCATGGGCCGCTGCGGGACGACCTTTTCGATCTCTAGCGCGATGGCATTTGCCTCAAAAGCCCCGACCCAAATAGGTAGAACGGTCTCAGAATCCATGCCCTTAAGCACAACGATAGGTGTATTTGTATTCGGGTCCATAATGAGAGCCCCGATCTTTACTTCGATCAAGCTATTGCCGTTTTCCATCTACTGTACAACCTCGCCGTATAACGAATTGGTCTTGATCTCGGTGATCCTGACGTCTACGATCTGACCGAGCATTTCTTTGGAGCCTTCAAAATTAACTATCTTATGACATGTTGAATGCCCGGTCAGGCCGGACTTTGATCTACTCGAAGCAGTCTCCGCTAAGACTTTAAGCACTTTATTAAGATATCGCTGTAAACGTTTGTCCTGACTACGCTTCTGGGCACGCTCCAACTCCAAAAATCGCAAGGTTTTCTCTGCCGGTGACACATCGTCTGGCATTGCAAATGCTGGTGTCTCTGGACGTGGCGAGTATTTGAACATATAAGCCATATCAAAGCCGCAATACTCGACCATTTTTACAGTATCTAAGAAGTCCGCCTCGGTCTCGCCCGGAAAGCCGACGATGATATCCGTAGTCAACGCAATATCACGCGGCGACGCTTTGATCCGGTCGATCTTTGCGAGATAGTTTTCGATCGTATGGCCGCGTTTCATGGCTTTAAGCACTTTGTTGCTGCCCGACTGGACCGGCAAATGCACCCAATTACACAGGTTTTCGTGTTCTTCGATCGCATCGACGATGTCATCGCGAAAATCGCGGGGAAATGAGGTGGTAAACTTTATGCGCTCGATGCCAGTTGCGGCGACAGCCCGCAAGAGCTTGGAGAAGGCCGACTTCCCTGCAAATTGTTCGAGCCCGGAATCGGTCTCGGGCCGGTAACTATTGACGTTTTGGCCTATCAAATGAACTTCTTTGACGCCTCTCTGCCGCAGATCAAGCACCTGACGGACGATATCCGACGCCGGAAGGCTCCGTTCCCTGCCGCGTGAGAAAGGCACGATGCAGTAGGTGCAAAACTTATTACAGCCCTCGATTATCGGCAAAAACGCGACGTACGGCGAATGGCGGTGCGTATCGGCGACGGTCCAATCGTAATCGTCCTCGCGTTCACCCACGTCGAGATACCCGCTGCGACCGCTAAGTGTCTCATTTACAGCATTTGAGATGCGCCCCACGGCACGTGTACCGAGCACAAAATCCACGCCTTCGATCTTCTTAAATAACGTTTCGCCCTCTAATTGGGCGACGCAACCCATCACGCCGATGACGGGCATTTTCATTTTGGCTTTCTTGCGAAGCCGTCCGACGTGCGAATAGAGCTTGTGCTCGGCCTTTTCGCGGACTGAGCAGGTGTTTATGATGACTACATCGGCTCCGTCCTGATACGGCGTCATTTCGAAGCCATCTCGTGCCAACACCGTCGAAACGCGCTCCGAATCGGAGACGTTCATTTGACAGCCAAAGGTTTCGAGATACACTTTCTTCATACATGCCCAACGCTAACGAACCAATCATTTTTGCCGAAAAAGACTTCGTTCACCTGCACGTTCACAGCGATTATAGCCTGTTGCAAAGCACAATCCAACTAAAGCCTTTGGTTGCGCGGCTAAAGGAGCTTGGGCAAAAAGCGTGTGCGATCACCGACTACGGCAACATGTACGGAGCGGTCGCGTTTTTTAACACGATGACCTACGCCGGCATCAAGCCGATCATCGGTTACGAGGCGTATTTTCGCTTTGGCAGCCGTTTTGAACGCAGCACCGCAGTTCCGGCTGGCGAGCGTGCCTATTATAACCTCATTCTGCTCGCACGCGATCTCGAAGGCTATCAAAACCTCGCATTCCTTGCATCAAAAGCATTTACCGACGGTTTCTACTACAAGCCACGAATCGACGCTGAAATATTGGCTGAACACAGCGGCGGCCTGATCGGACTTTCGGGCGGAATGTTCGGCCCGGTCGGACATTTTTTGGCCAACGGAAATTCAGACCAAGCGCTGGAAAACGCAAAGGCGATCGAGAATATCCTCGGCAGGGGAAACTTTTTCCTAGAGATCAACGAAGGCATCAAAGAAACGGGCAAACAACTGCTTTCGGACACGGTAGATCTGGGTAAAAAAGCCGGAATTCCGCTCGTCGCGACCAATGATGTTCATTATATGAACAGGGAGGACGCTCGGGCTCAGGAGTTACTTGTCTGCATCGGCGAGGGCCGCACGATCGGCGAACATTCGCGAACTGAAACTGCCACCAAATATCTTAAGAGTGCTGAGGAAATGTGGGATATATTCGGCAAAGACCTGCCGGAATCACTAACAAATACCGTCAAGATCTCGGAAATGTGCGACCTCGTCATTCCGCAGGGCGATGACGTAAGGCAACTACCGGAATTCCCTATTCCCATAGCCGGAATGACGCCGGACGATTATTTTGTGCAGATTCTAAAAGAAGGTTTTGAGGAGCGGAAACAGGAAGAATGGGATCCACGTCTGGCGGACGGCACGCTTGTCCACACGCTCGACGAATACCACGCCCGGCTCGATATCGAGATCGCTACGATCAAGAAAATGGGCTTTGCGGGATATTTTCTGATCGTTTGGGAATTCATCAAATACGCCAGAGATAAAGGCATTCCGGTCGGGCCCGGACGCGGCTCGGCGGCCGGTTCGCTGGCCGCGTATTGTATGCGGATCACTGATGTCGACCCGCTGCAATACGAACTCCTGTTCGAGCGATTTCTCAATCCCGAACGCATCTCGATGCCCGACATCGACATCGATTTCTGCATCCGCGGCCGCGGCGATGTAATCAATCATGTCACCGAATTCTACGGGCAGGAATCGGTTTGTCAGATCATCACGTTTGGAACGATGGCATCGCGGGCCGCGATCAAGGACGTCGGACGTGCTTTAGGAATGGAGTTCGGAGCGGTCGAAAAGGTCGCGAAGATGATCCCGCCGCCGATCCGTG
>JANPDK010000111.1:0-13296 GCA_031431415.1 Acidobacteriota bacterium
TTGTCGATATTCAGAAAAGCCAGATCGCCGACGTCGCGCGGATGATCGAGCAGCGAGCCGGCGAACGCCCGGAGGAAGTCCCGACCGTCCGTGCCCGCATCGCCGCAGTCAATGGTGAATCGATCGACTATCAGCAAACCGAGATCCGCCAAAATCAAGGTCAGATCGGTCGCGAATTTGCCATCACATACCGCGAAAAACTCGACGAAAACGAGGCCATCGTCTCCGGCGAATGGTGGAAGGCTCAAACGGACGAAGCTCCCGAGGTCTCGGTCGACGAACGCATGGCCACGACTTTGAAAGTCACGCCCGGCGACTCGATCACGTTCGACATTTCGGGACGCAAAATGACCGCCCGAATAGCAAGTTTGCGTAAGATAGACGTGCGAAATGCCCGTACCGCCTTTGTTTTTGTATTTCGGCCCGGATTTTTAGAGAAGGCTCCTCAGAGTTTCGCCGCGACTGTTCTCAATCATATTCCTGCGACAGAGCGTCAGCGTCTTCAGCGTGAGGTGCTCGACCAGTTCCCAAATGTCCAGATCTTCGACGTAGCCGACATCATCGCGGCGGTTAACAAGCTGGTCAATAATTTTGTGATCGCGATCTCGTTCGTCGGCAGTTTCGTCTTGCTCAGCGGCATTCTGATCCTCATCGGCTCAGTCGCCCTAACCAAATCGCAACGCATCTATGAGAACGCCATCCTAAAAACTCTCGGTGCCAACCGCCGCACTCTGGCAACGATCCTCATCGCTGAATACGGCTTACTCGGCCTACTCGCCGGCATCATCGCAACCGGCTTCTCCGTCACGCTCTCATACATCGTCGCCAAATACCTCATGAACATCGAATGGCAATTCGACCCGGTCGTAACAGTCGCCGGCGTCGTCATCACAACATTCCTGGTAATGGTCGTCGGCTCACTCGCGAGCTTCGACGTATTGTTCCGCAAACCGCTCGCTACGCTACGTTCGCAGTGACGACAAAAAAACTCCCCTCCTTACGAAGGAGGGGTGGCAGCCTCGACGCCTTTTGTCGGGGCTGACGGGGTCGGTTCTCGGTTTTTGGAAAAATGCGCCACCCGCCTCAGGGGAATGCGTCGCCGGGAACGCAGCCGCCCTCGGCTGCAAACGCCAGTTCCTCCGGCGTGACTTGCTGCTTAGGGCGTCCGCGTTCCGACCGGAACAGCATTCCCAAACCCATCCGCCAAACTCGCCTCGCCATCAAATACAGCCAACCCATCCGCCGCACTGTTTGTAAACGATATCTCCACCAGCCGAAATTCCTTCCCAACCGCGCCAAGCGGCCCGGTCGAGTCGATCAGTATCGTCAACTCACCCTCGACCGTATCATTCACCGTCAAAACCGCTCCGTCATCAACATCGGCCAACTTCACCACCGGCCGTCCCAGCGTCGCATCATAACGCAGCACAAAGCTCACCGCCGCAACCTCAGCCACCGCCGCCAGATCAACGTCAAACACCCCATCCCTCACACGACCCAACGAAAGAAAACTCAAGACGCGAACCTTCTTCCCAAACAACTCCCCGCCAATAACTGCTCGCAACGGCGGATCAACCGCCACCGCCGGCCCACCAGCGTTGGTCAAAGGATCAAGCCCCGAACCATAACGCCTCGCCTGAACCACATCGCTCGAATTAACCAGACCATCACCCAAAGTCGCCCTCGGAGCCGAATCAACCCGCTGAAACTCATTCGGACTCAAACTTGGCGTATCAAGCCCCGAAACAAATCGCCGTACCTGCGTAATGTCAGTCGAGAGAACATCTCCATCGCCTGTTTGTCTCGGAGCCACGTCTGCCTCGAAACCCGCCGGTGTCGGTGTCGGGGTGGGTGTGGGCGTCGGGGTAGCTGTCGCACCCGTATTAACAAGAAACAAGTAGGCATTTATTCCGCCGATCACGGCAGACGATTCCGGCAGTTCCCCACTAGGAACGGGATTGATCGAGGTTGCGTCCGCGCCATCGGTCGCAAAAAAGTAGATGATATGAATGCCGTTCTGAAGCACGCCAGTTGTTGCCGTCGCCGTCAAAGTGGTAGCGGTGCTGCCAGTAGTGGTCGCCCTTGTCCACGTCCCGGTGGTCGTATCAATTTGGAAGTAGATGTTCCGCGGTGGTGGAGCAGTAGGCAAATAGTTTGAGGTGGCAGCTAAGGAGAAGGTGGGTTGCGAACTGGAGGTGATATTCCCGCCCAGTGGAGTAATAGTTGTGTTCAATGGAGTGGCACTCATCGGTGCAGGAGTGATGACCGTTGCGCTATCAGCGCTATTCGCAGTGTAAACCCGGTTAGTAATCGGATTGACCGAAATATCTTCCCCTCCAGCTGAAAGAACGACCGTTGTGGTGGAATTGTATACTCCATCAATAACAGTTACGGTGCCGTCAATTCTATTAGCAGTGTAGATTTTATTGTTTGCCTGGTTGACCTCGACAGAGATTGGCGACGTGCCGGTGGGTACGGTCGTGGTCGAATTCGATGGCCCGTCGATTATTGTGACTGAACTTCCCATGAGAAAGAAGTAATTCGCGACGTAGATTTTATTCGTTATGGGATTGATGGCTATGTCTAACGGGCCGGAATCTGTAGGCACGAGTGCGACAATACTATTAGTTCCGTCGATTACTGAAACATTGCTGTTGTCATAATTGGACACATAGACCTTATTTGTAACTGGGTTAACAGCAATACCCAACGGTCTTCCAGCTACTGCAACGCTACTTATCGACGTGTTGTCCGAACCATTGATTATCCGCACGGTACCTGATTTTTGGAGAATGTTAGTTATATAAATTCGATTCGTAAGCAGATTGACGGCTATAGCAGATGGATTAGTACCAACGGACACCGACGTCCTTGAATTTGTGACGCCGTCAATTACCGTCATGTTTCCCGAGCCAACCCCGCCGCAACTCTGCCCACAGTTGACCACATAAATTCGATTTGTAACCGGATTTATGGCAATCGTATGTGGTTTTGAGCCGACGGCTACCGTGGTGGTTGTATTGTCAGAACCATTGATCACTGTTACTGAATTGCTGTCCTGATTTGCAACATAGATACGATTGGTGATTGGATTGGACACGATAGCTACCGGTCGGATGCCAACTACTACGTTAGACGTTGAATTGGTTATCCCGTCTATCACCGTGACGCTATCAGGAGGTGCCGATTGGCACGACCCGCAATTGGCCACATAGATCTTGTTGGTTACCGGGTTGACGGTGACAGCTCGGGGATACGAACCTACTCCGACCGTTACCGTAGTGTTATAGGAGCCGTCGATCACGGTTACGTTCGCGCTGTTGAGATTAGGGACATAGATCTTATTAGTCACCGGATTGACTGCGACGGCACGCGGAACTGTGCCAGCCGCGACGGATGTCGTCGAATTATTGCTGCCGTCAATTACCGTTACGTTGTTGCTGGTCGAATTAGCAACGTAGATCTTATTCGTCAGCGGATTGACCCCGACGCGATAGGGACTTATGCCAGCCGCGACAGTTGTCGTCGAGTTATTCGTACCGTCAATCACCGTAACGCTGTTGCTCGCTGTGCTGTTATTGGCGACGTAGATCTTATTCGTAACCGGATTGACCGCGACGCTCAGGGGAGATGTGCCCGTCGCGACGGTTGTGGTCGAGTTGTTGCTGCCGTCGATCACTGTCACGTTGTTGCTTGCACGGTTGTTGACATAGATCTTGTTCGTAACCGGATTGACGGCGACTCCGAGAGGATCAGTGCCTGCCGCGACGGCTGTAGTCGAACCGTTATTTCCGTCAATCACTGTTACGTTGTCGCTGTTTCGATTTGTGACATAAATTTTATTCGTGACTGGATTGACCGCGAGACTAAAGGGAGTTGTGCCCGCCGAAATGGTCGTCGTCGAGTTGTTCGTTCCATCAATCACGGTAACGCTGTCGCCGTTGAAATTGGCGACATAAATCTTATTCGTCACCGAATTGACCGCGACAGCAAAGGCAGCCGCCCCGGCCGCGACAGTCGTGGTCGAGTTGTCGCTACCGTCAATCACCGTCACATTATTGCTGCCCTCATTAGCTACGTAGACCTTATTCGTCACCGGATTGACCGCCACGCCACGGGGATTTGTGCCAGCGGCGACGTTGGTCGTCGAGTTGTTCGTCCCGTCAATCACCGTCACATTGTTGCTACCTGAACTAGCAATATAGATTTTATTGGTCACTAGATTAACCACGGCATGGGAAGGGCTTGTGCCAGATGGGACATTGCCAAGGCTCGAGTCCGCGATCACAGTCCTGTCGCCGATCTGCGAAAGGGCGACTATCAGCAACGAAAAAGCGGTGCATACCAATAGACTCCTCCGACGGATTGGTCGGTGGTGCGATGGAAAACTTTGGGAGTCTGCCTTATTCATAGGTTTCTTTTCTGATTTTTCCCGAGTATACCGTCAGCAGTCGATTTTCTCAATGAACATGCTCACTAGGAGCCCGCGTAGCGGGTGTCAGCATAAAGCCACGCGGCGTAAGCCCGTGGTATGGTTTGGGATCTGATTCGAGCTATCGTAGATAGCGACAGTGTATTCAAATGACGAACGAGGTGGTAATTGGTCGCGCGTTTTGAATCGTGCTCTGTCGCCCGTTACACGGGCTTAATAATCTTCATCGACATTTCCACGGGCTTGCACCCGTGGCTTTATGCTTTCGCCCGCATACGCGGGCTGGTGCTTGGAGGTTGGCAGTAGACGGTGGTGTGCACGACGGCATTTCTTTTTCGCTTCACTTTGCTACAGGAGCCGCTTTTCTCCGCAGGCGTGGTTTTTCGGATTCTATGCTGACGCGGACGCGGGCGTTTAGGGCGGCGGCTACTCGGCGGAGGTTGGCGAGGGAATGGCCTTCGTAGTTGGGCGATTCGAGGCGGCTGATGTGCTGTTGGGAGGTTTTTAGCCGAATGGCGAGTTCTTTTTGTGACAATCCTGCCTTTTGACGCAGTGCCGCGATCTGAAGAGCGACTTCCCAAGACTCACCCGCCTGCTCAAACCGAGCGGCAAATTCCGGGTCCTTCAGCTGATCGTCAAGGTAACTGTCGAAATTGGTTTTTTTCATTTTTTTCTCTTCTTCCAATCGTCCATTCGGTCACGAGCGGTTCGCAAGTCTCGTTCGGCGATGGCCTGACCTTTGTTGCGGATACCGTGCACGGCGATGATCCGTTGGCCTTTCATAAAGAACCACAGCACACGAGTGTTAAGCTTTCCGACGTGACGCAACTCATAAAGCCCGCCACCGATCGATTTACTAAGCGGCTCGCGGTGATATTGCCGCCGTCTGAGCTTTGCCAGCCCCGCGACGACAGCGGCATGGTCGTCGCCGTCGGTCGTCTTTAGTTCTTCAAGAAACTCTTGCACTGGACAATTTCCAGCCGCCGACTCATAAAATTCTACTGTGAATTCCATAAATTATCAACATCAAATATGATGTAGGAAAGGCGAGCTAGGGTTTGGCCAAAAAGTCGTGGGCACGGGCCTTTGCGAGGCGCATCAGGTGTTCGAGCTGCATGTAGTGGTCGAGTTCGGATTTTTCGGCTCCAGAGAGGCCGCTGCTTTTTTCCCTTAGCAACAAGTCGGAAACTCGATCCTGTGCCGCCTCGGACGGACGAAACGCGATCACGTTCTTTGGAGTCGTGCCGGAAGCGATAAAATCGACAACCTCGTCGTATGCTTTAACAGCGTTCATATCAGCGGTAGAATACCCTAATTCGACCATTCGTTTCAAGCACAACATTATGCCGTTAGGCCTGCGCTCATCGTAGCTCGCGTAGCGGGTGTTAGCATAAAGCCACGCGGCGTAAGCCCGTGGTATGGGCGGGATGATTCAGATCGAGCTATCGTAGATAGCGAAAGCGCACACGACGAAAGGATCGCCCCCGAGATTTGGTAGTGATGACAATACGTGTTGCTTGTTTGATGTCTGTCGCCCGTTACACGGGCTAAATAATTTCCATGGATCGTTCCCACGGGCTTGCACCCGTGGCTTTATGCTTTCGCCCGCATACGCGGGCTAGGGGCATTTGCGGCCCGTACGGCGGATAGCTACATTGGCGGCAGACTGTGACATTAGCGGCATTAGCGGCGGATCGTTGTATCTACGCTGGAATGCTTGGAGGTAAGATCAATCTCAAATCCGAGTCTAACCGGGAAATCGGTGGCGAATATTCCTTCGGCTTCTGCCACCTGCTTACGAGGTTGTGTCAAAACTCCTAGTTTTTTGAATTGCCACTAGCTTCAGCTAGTGGATCATGCTGGTCAGAAGCCCCGGGCTTTAGCCCAAATCTGCGGTTGCGACTGCCAAACACAAAATGACTAAATACAACACGATGAATAGTTTAGCGAAGCCGGTCTGCATCCTACCTCAGATTTGGGCTAAAGCCCTTGGATGATGATGATGACCGCAGTCCACTAGCTAAAGCTAGTGGCAATTCATGCAAGAATCGGAGTTTTGACACAGTCTCTTACGCAGGTGGTTCTGACTGGAACGGATGCTTTTCGAGGACGGCGCGCAGATTCACCTGGCCGAAGAGGGTTTCGAGGAAGGCTCCGAAGCGGTGTAGGATGGGGACGAGGTCTTTGTTTTCTTTGGTGACGAGAATCTCTTCGACGAAGCGCTCGACGGTTTCGGTGTCTTTGTAGAATAGATATCCGACGCTGCCTTTCATCAGGTCTCGCAGTGCCTTTTGCATCGCGGCGATCTCTGCTTTTTCGGGCTTGGCCTCGGCTTTTTGAACGATCTGGGTGACGGCCCACAGTTCTTTTCTTAGGGTGATCGACTGATCGAGCTTGGTTCCGAAATTCGGGAACAGCTTAAAGACATCCGTCTTTGGATCGATCAGCCGTGCAAATCCCGCGAGCATCTGTTGAAAGCCTTCGTTGAGCAGCGAATGCGCCGTCTCCATGCGGGCATAGACTGACGGAGCCTGACGCATGCCGGCAAGGCCGGCGAGTTCCTGCGAATAAACTTTTTTCAACTCGATCGAAGCGGTGTATGACGCAGCGTCAAGCGAAGCAAACATCTCGGCCTCCTCGTCGGGAAAGCGTTCAAGACGATTGTTGATGTAATTCGTCAGCTCAAAGATCTGCTCGTTAACGCGGGCGAAGATAAGCAACGCAGGCTTTAGCGGCTCGTCGGATTCGAGCATTTTGCCGACGACATCCAACCAACGCAATATGCGGCCAAAACGCGGCAGCACAAGAGCAAGCTCGGAATTCTCCGGACTCAAAAAGCCCGTGTCAGCGGCCAGGTCGCGGAGTTGCGTCGGCAAAAATTTGTCGCCTTCGATCTCGGCGAAACGAATCAACTTGGCAAACGCACGCTGGCCGGCCAGACGGTGTGCAAGCATATTTCGCCACGCACGCCATTCGCCGGTGCCGAGAGTGTTTGATCGAATGAGGCCATCACCGAGCAATGTCGCATCGCGAAGTGCGGCGGAAAGATTTGAGAGTTCGCCAAATTTGATGTCCCACGTTACCGCCGTTTGTGCCGACGCGAGGCCGCCCTGGGAACTCATCAAACGGGCTGTGAGCATCGAGCAGCGTTGGATCGCGGCGTGGACGAGGCGGAATTCACGCGACGCATCTGGCATTGCACGTCCCTCAGCCGCGAACGACTGATGGCCGGTCGCAAGAAAGCTCTCCAGGCCGGAGAGCCAGATGCCCAGCTCGGTAATGATCGCTTCGTCTGTGGTGGCGGGTGTCATCGCTCGCATCCGTGTCTCGATAGACGCGTCACTTCTCGCGCGGACATTCACCTGCTCCTCTAAAAACACGGCTGCCAATGTATTTGATTCGTCCTGTTAAACTTGTAGTTCTAGCGGCCGGGAAAGATGCGGGATCTGCCGCTATCTATTTATACCGCGATTAAACATAGTTTGGCAATAAAAAAATCGCCCGGACACGCTAAAATGTAACTGTTAGGTCATGGCAAAAAAGATATTGTTAGCTACCAATAATGCCGGCAAGATCGCCGAGCTGCGTCCGATGATCGCTGAACTGCCGTTCGACGTGTGCGGCCTGGCCGACTTCCCTGCGGTCGAGGAGGTCGAAGAAGCCGGCTCAACCTTTGCTGAAAACGCTCGGCTCAAGGCAGTCGGTTATGCACTTCAAACGGGACTTACGTCGCTCGCTGATGACTCCGGACTCGAGGTCAATGCTCTCGGCGGACGGCCCGGCGTGCTGTCGGCGAGGTACGGCGGTGAGGGCACGAGCTTTGAATCTAAGATGAAAATGCTCCTGGATGAGCTGAAAAATACCGATTCTGGCGATCGAAGTGCCCAATTTTCCTGTGCGATCGCAATTTCCGACCCGAAAGGCCGTATTTTGTTCGAATCCGAGGGAATTTGTCGTGGGCAGATAGCGCTAAGTCCAATTGGCTCTGGTGGTTTCGGCTACGACCCGCTTTTTGTGCCTGATGGTTACGAACAGACGTTTGGCGAACTATCGAGCGCGATTAAGCAAAATATCAGCCATCGCTCGCGTGCTTTTTCACAAATAATCCCGTTTTTACGGCATTTTATCGCTATTTGACTTGACCTTGGCGCAATTCGGAATTATCATTCGACACTTGGAATCGTTTCTTAAGTGAAACAGACGGGGCGTAGCACAGCCTGGTAGTGCGCTCGCTTTGGGAGCGAGAGGTCGCAAGTTCGAATCCTGCCGCCCCGACCAATCAGCTTTTACCAGATTGGTCGTTCCCGCTTTGCCGCGATATCTGTCGCGGCAGACAAATTCACTCGGGAAAGGTTTTATTACTACAACCAAAAAAACTGGAGGTTACTCAAATTATGGCTCGTATGACACAGACGGAAATCATCAGCAACTTGGCCGAATCGACCGGTTGCAAGAAAACGGAAATTAAAGCAGTGTTCGACGCTCTCTCAGCTCTCGCTACCAGCGAAGTGCAGACGAACGGCGAATTCACCGTGCCCGGCTTTGGCAAATTAAAGAAGACTCATCGCAAAGCTCGTGACGGCCGCAACCCCGCGACCGGTGCCGTGATCAAGATCCCGGCCAAGACCACCGTCAAGTTCTCGATCGGTAAAGCGATGAAAGACGCGGTCGCTTGAAGCCACAGCATACTGTGAGTGTATTTTTCGAAACCGGCAAATCTTGTGGTTTGCCGGTTTTCTATGTCTAGGCGCCCACGAAAAAAAAGTGTTCACTTTTTGATCTTTTTCTGTTAACATTCTTTTACAGTTGATCGAGAGCGTTTTTAGACCGCTTTTCCCGGCAGCAATTTTGCCGAGGAACTTCAACATATTATTGCGGATCGGCGCCCGTGTTTCGTGCCTGTTCGCAAAACGCCTTGAGAGATGCGTTATTTATAATTTGAAACAAAGGAGAAAGTAAAGTGGCAGCAGCTAGACCAATGACATTGCAAGACAGAGTATTGCAGATCGACCATATTCAGGCTCGTCGGTTCTCAAAGTTGTGCGGCGATTGTGTAGAGATCGCGGCAGAGGGCATTATCAGACACCTTAGGGCTTGTGCCCGCATGGACGTCAATCCCGATGCATCGGCCGTTCGTGAGATCATCGACGACGCCCTGAACGGCAGACGAGTTTTTGCCGAAACCTCAAATGACCTATTGGCCGCTTAGTTTTAATATTTTTTTAGTAATACAAGCTTGACCGTCCTTCTCGGGCGGTCTTTTTTTGCAAGATTTTTAGACGGTATAGCACATATTTGCCGAGCGGTTCACGGTCGGTACGTTCGTACCATTTATCTACATTGTCGAGGTACGGCTCGAGTTCGATCGGCGTCACAAGATAATCGAGTTTTGGAATGCCTTGGCGCCGCGGATCGAAATTACGTGCATACTCGGCGTACTTGTGTGTCTCGGCGTCGATCTCGCCGAAAGTAAGCGGCTTGTATTCGGAATTCAAACGATCCGTATGCCGCCCCCAACCGAACAAGGCGATCATCGAGACAAAGTCCTCGCCCTTTTTCATACCGTTGGCAAGTTGGCGGTCATCGACGCCTTGGTAGAGAAGCTGCTGGTAATAACGCTCTTTACTCTCCTGCCAATCGAGCCCTGGGAAAACATGTTGATGCCGCGCCCACAACACCGATTGCGGGGCGATCGTCGGCAGGTCGTCGCCCTCGGCGATACCAAGGTGCAAGACGACGCGTTTGTGTTTGTCCGCGTCATTCGCGGCAATTTCGGTCAAACGCTTCCCGACCGGATAAGCCTCGTCGCGAAGCACATTGACATCATCTAATACGCGAACGGTGTAATGACACTCGACAAATCCCCAGCCCGCAGCGATCAATGCGAGTGCTGCCATCGCCAATCTACCGCCGCTCCGCTCCCGGCCGTCAGCAGTTCTCCAGATCAATCCGAACGTCACGACGACTGCCAGACCAGCGACGTAATTCCCGATAAACACCTGATAATGTATCGGCTGCAAAGACTGGCCGGTGATCAGCTGCTGATTAAAAATGATCAACGGCGTCAACGCCAGCGAGATCGCAAACAACGTCGCCCGGTCGCCTAACGCAAGCATCTTCATCGCGACGCCCGCCGCAATAACCAACAGAACAACAAACCCGATCAACTCCGGCGTTCGCGTCAGATCGAGAGCACGTGTTCGCACCAGTAGCTGAATATCATCCATCGTGTGCGAACGCTTTGACAGCAGATACACATACGGAGCAAGCACCAGTACGCATCCAACGCCGAGCAACGACAGCTTCCGCACATCGCCCCAAACGCCAAACGGCCTCGCGATCACCAACAGCAACGCCAAACACCCAAGCCAAGCCGCCGCTGTGGTCCAAACGTAAAAATAGGAGAAGACGGTATAGCCGAAAGCGAAGACGGCGGAGAAGAGGAGAAGAAGAGAAAAGGAGAAGGGGAGCCGCGAGTCGGAACCACCTGCGGTAGCGGGTGGTTGAACGTCGTCTGCGAGTACATCGCGATCGCCGAGTATTCCCTTTTCACCAATTTCGCGTGTTTCGCGGTTAAAGATCTTCCAGACCAACCCAACCAACACAAAGAACGCCGGAAACGCCATTGCCGGTATGTACCTTCGAAATCCCGGAAAATACGGATACGAATAGCTCGTCCCCAAGATCTCGCCGATCGCCCCTTCGCCCGCCCAAAGCGCACCTCCGGCCAGGACTGCCAGGCTTCCGGCCATGGCGAAGATCGAATCGCCCGTAATCATCCCCAACAGCCAAAAGATCGCGAGCGCCGTCAGAAACGCCGCCACCGCACCCGAGATCGTCATCGCCCACGGCGCACCGATGCCCAAGATGCGTGCCGGTATCGCCACCGTCATTGGGCCTGCAAATTGTATCGAGAAAAGAGATTCGGGCTGCGGAGACTCGACCGAATCGTCACGGCCGGTGTAAGGATCATTCTTACGCGGCCGCCCGTCAATCAATGCCTTTAGATACGACGCATACGCGACCTCGTCGATGTCGTTATACGCATAATGTCCGTTCCACTCCGCCCCGCGAAGATAAAACATCTTACCTTGCGGATACAACGAAAACACCGCCAAAAACAGCCCTGCAATTATGCCAAATCGCCATTGAAGCTTCATAAAGGAATTGACAGATTAGCATAATTGCCAGTCCGCCGCCTTTTACACAACTTTACACAATCTCGCGAATTCCTGACATCCAGGCCATTTGAGATGCGTCATATTGTATGTACGCGGAACGAGGGCGAGATTTATTTGCCGAAGTTTTTAATAAGATCGGCAAGGCCGATATCAAGGGGTAGATTCCGCGACATAAATTAAATAAAAAAACGGAGAAATAATATGTTCAATCTTAAAGCAAAATTCATGTTGGCGGCAGCGGTTCTTTTTATCGGCGGCGTTTCGGCGGCAAATGCACAGTTAGTTAACGGGTCGGTGATCAAGGTTAGCGTTCCGAGTTCGTTTGTGCTCAGGGACGAGGTTTTCCCGGCAGGCGAATACACGATCGAGCGGACACCTAGCACCGCCGACGCTCCATCGCTGCTAATAATACGTGGCGAGGGCGAGGCGATGATCTTTGACACGATCATATCCAATTCGCAGGAGGCTGCGGACAGCACACAGCTTGTATTTGATACAGTCGGCGGAACCAACTACCTTGCGACTATCCGGGTCGCCGGTCAGACCGTTAAGAACGATATCGCTAAGACCAAGGCCCAGACCCGTGCGATCGCAAATAGCGTTGCCGTCGCGCACAGGGTGATGATCTCAAACACCGGCTTCTAAATTCTTAAGTTTCTCACTCCGATCATTTCGATCCTCCTTTCGGGTGCGGCCACGGTTGGCTGCACCCTTTTTTCTTTGCCGTCCTACCACGTCTCTAAGTTTTCGTCTAAATAGCGATGCCGTAAGACGGATCCGCGATCGGGATAGTCGGATTGAAACGGAACTTTCATTGACGGGAATGCGTAAGAAAGAGCAAGATAGCAATAGATGATCGATATGAGCTTTACCCGCGAAAAAGCGATCGAAAATGCAAAAAACGACCTCGCCGCGCGTTTAAGTATTAGTACGAGCGAGATCGTCGAAACGGGCGTTGTTGATAGGGATTTTCCTGATATGTCGCTCGGAGCACCGGTTGCCGGAGAGATGTCCGCACAAATGATCTCAAGCGGCTGGCAGATTACGCTCGAGGCCGGTGGCAAGAGTTACGAATATAGAGCTGATAAATATCAGCTCAGACTGAAAGATTTCGAGGGCGAGAATTTTATTGTCAGTGGCTAATTGTCCATTGGTAATTGGGTCATTGTTAATTGGTAGAAAAAGAGCTATCGATAACCAATTAACAATCCGCTAATGAACAATTTACAATTCAGATAAGAGGTATCATGAATCGCAATAATCTCTGGATACACATCACGTTGGCCGTTGTCTTGGTCGCGTTTGCGGCTGTGCTGGGGCAGATGAGCCGTTGGCGGACGGCACTTTTGTCGCATAAGGACGATACGCAGCAGCGGGTCGAGACTGTTAAAGAGACCCTGCCGGTCAGGCAAACTTCGCCGGAGGTTTTGGTGCGATTTAAACAGGGCGTTTCGCTGGATAAGATCCGCTCGATCGCTTCGGCTAATCATGATTCGCTTTCCGACAGGATCGAATCGGTTCGCGGCCTAACGGTGATCGATGACCTCGATAATGCGGATGCGAAGTTGGTCGCCGGTCAGTATGCGGCGATGAGTGAGTTTGTTGAATACGCCGAGCCGAATTATGAGATAAAGCTCGACATGGAAGTTGATAGCAAGGGGCGGTTGCTCTCTGAAAACGGCG
>JANPDK010000112.1:0-34919 GCA_031431415.1 Acidobacteriota bacterium
AGGAAGAGGTCGCAGGTTCGAACCCCGCCGCGAGTACCAATCGAAAAAAGGAGTGACCTGACAAAGTTACTCCCTTTTTCCTAAAGCAACAGAAACCTTCATTGACCAGTTAATCAGTTGCGGATAAAATCAATATCCGTAATTCCCATGCCAAGGGAAATAAAGCGTGAACTTGGAGTGAAAGTATGGTAAGTTTGCGATGGTACAACGATTAGATTACAGTCGACTGGTACTTCGAGCGCATAGTATCCAAATGTGCTCGTGGTTGCGATTCCACTCCAATCGCTACAACCGGCTGGAGCTGAAACCGTTATCCGTGCATAACGAACTCCATACCCACTCACACTGTCGGTTACTCTCCCCGACATCGTGTCAAAAACCGATTGAGGCCTAACGGTCAAACAACCGCAGATAAGTAATACGAACAAACACACATAAGACAGGGTTCTATGCTTCATTTTCGTTCTCCATTACAATTTTAACGAACTTTTAGCATCGGGTCACCCAACAATACCCACGAGTAACGCACGTCACCGGACGGTATCGCATTTTTGGCGTCTTCGATTAAGTCACCAACCCGCTGCAATTGACCTTCGCCTAAACGATTGTAGAATCGTTCAGCCATCATAAGCTGAATGTCTGCTGTAGTTCTTGCTGTCGATGCCCACGTCGCGACCGCCCCGCCATTGTTTGATTTGAGCAGGTGTTCGGAGAGCGAGTCAAAATTCGGGCTAGGGTGAACAAAATAGCCATTTAGGCAGGTGAGCATTGTAAAGATTGTCGGATTATCCGCATTCGTCAACATCGGAACGTTGCTGCTGCTAAAAAAGCTGCTTGAAGCCCAGAGTCCGAGAGAACCGTGACCCGCGTAGTTTACAATGTACTTGCCCGAATTGAACCCTGCAATGAGATCCGCCTGAGCGGTCGGTGATTCACGACCGACCAAAACCGAGGGCATCGTAGAAGGCAACTGATCGCGCAACTGAATACTAACGCCCTGGAAATCAAACCCGTTCGGCAAATCGTACGCAAACATAGCTCCGCGATCAAGTGATTGATTTGGTAACGTCTCAAAACTCACCGTTTTCGCATACGCAGTATTGATTGTTGAGACAGCCCTAGCCGGAATACGTCCAACCGCTATCTCGGCTAACCCGTCACCGTTAAAATCGGCGAGCGCCTCATCGCTCGCGGTTTCCTCAAATATCAGATCGACACCCTTCGACGGAACAATGTCCCAGTTCCCAAAACCTTCATAGTTCCTCGGGTCATACGTTGCATCACCCATCAGCATCACGTACTTCGGATCCTGGGTCCAATTCGTATATGTGTAGTTGAGGAAGGCCTTGATCGATTCGGCACTAGCTGAGCCGTAATTGAATTCGTCATAGATATCGGCCACATCTACGACTATCGCGGTAAATCCCTGATTGCGGCGATAATTGGCCCAGGATTCCGACGCCGTCATAAAGTCCGTCGAACTGTGCGAAATGATCACCAGATCATAAGGCGTTGTATTAGCCGAATAGTTCGACGGGTTGTTGGCCGTGATCGATGGCGAGGCCAGTAGAGCCGAATCTTCGATGGCGTACGCTACCAGATCGCGGCTCGACGGCAGAGTGACCTTAAACGTCGGTCCGTTCGGCACTATCGGGAGATTAACGATCTGCTTCGGGTTACCATCCAGTGTAGTATCGAAAACACGCACATTAGGCGAGGTAAAGCCGGTCACATCCACCTTGCGATAGCCGGGTGTAAAGAACCCGACCCTATTCTGCTCGGCCTCGTACCGGCGCTTGTGTTGGATCGTAACTGAGTCAAGCAGACTAAAATCGCCCGGATTCATACCTGTAAATTCAAGGGTATTAACTCCTTCGACGAGTCTGCTCGCCGGCAAGATGAGCGTGGTTGCTGCGGCGATTTCTCCGTTCCACGTCATTGAGGGGATAGCTGTACCATTGAGAATGAGCCGCACCAAATGGGGACCCTGCGTAACAAAACCCTGGAGTTTTATCGTAATAGTGATAGTTCCCGTCGTTTCTACCCCAGTAAGGTTGAAGGGAAATGTTGTCGGTTCTGAAGAAATAAGGCGTCCCCAGTAGTTCTCAGTGTCGCCATTGTGGATTGTATTAACGTAGCCAGTGCGCTCTTTTTTCACAGAGGTGACCGGATAGTTGACGGAAAACGACGGGCCTCCGATCGATCGCAGCACTCGCCCCTCCATTCGCTTGCCGGGGTTAACGTCATTGATCAGGTAATAAATGCGAGTGTCGCTCTCAATCGTATCGATCGCTTTGCCGTAAAATTCGATGTAGCCATTACCCGGAGCGATATTGATCGCCTGTTCGACGCCCTCCGCGAAGAGACGCCAGGTCGACGAATCTGCCTCCGTGTTAAATCCAGTGGCAGCTAGTTGACCAGCCGTAACGCGGTACATTCCTTCCTTGCGAACACCGATCTTGACGCCCGGTTGTGCTACGACCCAACGATGAGTCGGCAGGTCTGGCGCCTGCAACGACTCGTTTACAAGCTGACGAAGTTCCGGATGCAGATCCATATCGCCACCCGTGATATTCTTGTTCGCCGGATTTAATGTTTCCGCCCAGGTCGCGGAGGAAGCTCCGGTCACTGCTTCAAGATCCCTGACGGACGAAACGCGGGCTGCACGGCTCGAGAGTTCGATTCCATCTCGACCGATGCTTCGAACAACATATTCCGTTTCTTTGGTTCCCTGCGGGTCAAAGACCTGATATCTGCCGCCGTAGAAGATCTCTTCCGAAGATTGTGCCGAACTGCCGAGTATCATCGATGGATTTACCACATCGGTTTCCGCAGCGCCTACCCGATAGACGAAAAAGCCTACATTGTGGCGTTCGAGCGTCATTTCCCACTGAACGAGGACGCCGTTGCCGTCAGTGATCGGCGCAACGCGGGCGAATGTCGTTCGCAGCGGTTTCACAAGCTCATTATTAAATCGCACTTTCTGCGCGAATACGGGAATACTTGCCGCTAACACCATCGAAACTAGTATGGCAACCGAAACAGATTTCTTCATCGTAATTCTCCTAAAAATACTGCCGGAAGGGACGGCGCAGACTTGTAACAAATACCGTAAACGTAAATCTATCACCAAACAGCCCCGTTTACAACTACTATTCAGCAACCAACTGCCTCAAAACATACGGTAGAATACCGCCATTTTTGTAGTACTCAATCTCGATTGGCGTGTCGATCCGAAGCGTTAAGGTCACATCGGTTTTCGAACCGTCTATCCGCTTAACCCGAAGTAAAACATCTTGTCGGGGACGAACCGCAACTGCCTCCAACCCTGTCAGATCGAAGGTTTCCGTACCGTCAAGGCCGAGGGATGCTGCCGTCTGGCCGTCTTTGAACTGCAATGGCAACACACCCATGCCGACCAGGTTAGAGCGATGTATGCGTTCGAATGACTCGACAACAACCGAACGCACGCCCATCAACGCCGTTCCTTTGGCCGCCCAATCTCGCGAACTGCCGGTTCCATACTCTTTGCCGCCAAAGATCACGAGCGGCGTATTCTCGGCCTTGTATTGCATCGCCGCGTCGTAGATCGTCGTCTCTTCGCCGTCGGGCTGATGCTTTGTATAACCGCCCTCGGTTGGCGTGACCATCGTGTTCTTGATGCGAACATTGGCAAACGTGCCGCGGAGCATCACCCGATCATTACCTCGACGCGAGCCGTAGGAATTAAAATCCTCCGGAGCAACGCCAAGCTCTTGCAAATATTTACCCGCCGGCGAATTCGCTTTGATCGCTCCCGCTGGCGAGATATGATCGGTCGTCACCGAATCGCCAAAGATCGCCAACGCCCGGGCACCGCGAATGTCGCTGAACGAGCCGGTCGCCATTGAGAAATTCTCAAAGAACGGCGGTTCCTGTATGTATGTAGATGCATCGTCCCACTCATATATCTGCCCGACCGACGATTCTATTCCATTCCAAAGCGGATTTTTTTCGGCAAACTCGGAATAAAGCCTTTTGTAGATTGCCGGGTCGAATGCTGCGGCCAGCAATTCTTTCACTTCGTCGAGCGAAGCCCAGATGTCTTTCAGGAAAACATCGTTTCCGTCACGGTCAACGCCGATCGGGTGGAGATAGACGTCCTTAACAACCGTTCCTGCCAATGCATACGCCACGACTAACGGAGGTGACATCAGAAAGTTAGCCTTAATATTCTGATGAACGCGGGCTTCAAAATTCCGATTGCCCGACAACACGGACGCCGCGATGATATCGTTCTCCACGACCTCTTCCTCGATCGCCGGATCAAGCGGACCCGAGTTGCCGATGCAAGTCGTACAGCCATAGCCGACGAGGTCAAAGCCGATCTCGTTCAAGTATGGTTGGAGGCCCGTGCGTTCGAGGTATTCGGTAACAACGCGCGAGCCCGGTGCTAGCGAGGTTTTGACGTATGGCGGCACCTTCATGCCCTTTTCGACGGCTTTCTTTGCAACGATGCCAGCGGCGATCATTACCGCGGGATTCGAGGTATTTGTGCACGATGTGATCGCGGCGATGAGAACGTCGCCGCTGCCGATACTCGTATTCACAGTCGCCGTTTCCTCGTCAGAAACCTCAACGCGATTGGGCGTCGGGCGGTTATTCATCATCTCGATCTCAGTCGTAACGTTGGTGTTGTCCGGCGATGTAGTATCGTGGATCGATTCGGGAACGCTCTTTTGACTCTGTTCACCGCCGCCCGCAACTGTTGCCGTCGCGACGCCCATCGTCACCGGGTAACGCTTTTCAAGATCCTCAAGCTGCTTGCCATAGCCGCCGTCTGCGGCTGATTTGGTGAAAAGTTCAACAAAACGATCGTCGAGCTGAGATAGCTCGATTCGATCCTGCGGACGTTTGGGCCCGGCCACCGCCGCTGCAACTGTGGTGAGATCAAGATCGATAACCGTCGAATAGTCAACATCTCCCTCCGCCGGAATGCCGAACATTCCTTGTGCGGTGTAATAGTTACGAATTGTGTCGATCTGTTCCTGCGAACGGCCAGTATTGGTGAAATACTCGAGCGTCTTTTCATCCGTGCCAAAAAAGCCCATAGTCGCGCCGTATTCAGGAGCCATATTGGCGATCGTGGCGCGATCGGTCGCGTTGAGGGCGGAAGCTCCTTCGCCAAAGAACTCGACGAATTTACCAACGACATCAGCCTTACGAAGCATCTCGGTAATGCGTAATACCAGATCAGTCGCGGTAGCACCCTGCGGCAATTCGCCCGCGAGATTCACGCCGACGACATCGGGAGTTAGGAAATAAACCGGCTGCCCCAACATCCCGGCCTCGGCCTCGATACCACCAACGCCCCAGCCGACGATACCGACTCCGTTTATCATCGTCGTGTGCGAGTCGGTGCCGACGAGTGAATCAGGAAAATAAACTCCTTCACGCTCAAAAACCCCTTTGGCCAAATATTCGAGATTTACCTGATGAACAATACCGATCCCAGGCGGCACAACGCCGAAGCCATTAAATGCCTGAGTTCCCCACTTCAGAAAGCGGTATCGCTGGTCGTTCCGCTTGAACTCCATCTCCATATTCCGCTGATACGCAGTTTCGCTGCCAGCAAAATCGACTTGAACGGAGTGGTCGATAACGAGATCGACCGGTACCAGCGGTTCGATGACGCCGGGATCTTTGCCCATTCGCTGCACGGCAGATCGCATCGCCGCGAGATCGACAAGCAACGGAACGCCCGTAAAATCCTGTAAAATAACACGAGCAACGACGAAAGGGATCTCCTCCGTGCGTTCGGCCTCGGCCTGCCAGGCCGCGAGAGCACGCACATTCGCTTCGCTCACTTTCTTACCGCCATCAAAATTTCGCAGTACGCTCTCCAAAACAATGCGAATCGAAAGCGGCAGCCGTGAGATCGCACCGATTCCCTCTTTCTGAAGCTGAGGCAGCGAGTAAAAAATACCTTCGGAACCGTTTCCCGTGGTAAAAGTCTGGCGAGTATTAAATAGATCGTGTGTCATAGTAATTGGCGTAGGTTTTTGACCAAACTACTATTATAAAAGGCTTTGGAGCCAAATACAAAAGAAGCATATCGTGCAATCTAACGACAGGATTTTGCCGACTGCGGTCATTTGGTCTATACTCTTTTTTCGCATTAGGCGCCTTCGTCTATCGGTTAGGACGTAAGATTCTCATTCTTGAAAGAGGGGTTCGATTCCCCTAGGCGCTACCATTTCAGTGGTCGGTTGTCGGTGGTCAGTTGTCAGAAAGAAACTGACGACCGGCAACTGGCAACCGACAACTTTTTTATGATAGTTACCACAGGAATGAATATCGAAGGGCGGCAGGTCGCTGCGTATCTCGGCGTGGTCCGGGGAATTGTTGTGAGAGCGACTGGCCTGGGCCGTGGCATAATTGGCGGATTCAAGTCTCTTGCCGGAGGCAACATTGAGGAATGGTCCGTCGTCTGCGAAGCGGCTCGAATGGAGGCCTTCAATCGAATGCTCCAACACGCCCACGAGATCGGCGCCGAAGCCATTATTGGCATGAGATATGATGCGACCGAATTCTCGCAAGGTGCAACCGAGGTCCTCGCCTATGGGACGGCCGTGAAACTTCGATAATTCTTCCTCTTTTAACTTTGTGTCTTCACTTTGTGATCTTTGTGATTCGGATTTAAAGCCATTATCACAAAGAACACCGAGTGATGACACAAAGGCCGCAAAAGGAAGACATTCCTCTAAAACGCCGGAACTGAATTCTGCGGGCAAACTTTCCCCTGATTTAAGAATCTTTATCATGTCTTTGCTCTTCCCTATTTTCGTAATCGAGGAGAACAAACAAATGAGAAAGATCACGACACCATTTCTGCTCGTAACGGTGCTTGCCGTTACGCTTTTCGCCACCGCTTGTCCCGAACGCAAGAGTATTGCGGATATCGAGGCCAATCCCGGCAAATATCAAAATAAAGAGGTCGTAGTAGCCGGGCGCGTCGTTGACAGCTACGGCACATCGATTCCTGGCACACGCATCGGCGGCGGAGCGTATAAGATCGATGACGGCACAGGTTCTATTTGGGTACTCGTGACCGACGGAAACGTCCCATCACGCGGCGCACAGGTCGGCGTCAAAGGCGTCGTCGGAAGCGGTGTGAATTGGAAAGGTAAAAATTACGGTCTCGGTATCTACGAAAAGGACCGACGCTATCCCAAGCGGTAATCAGCAACCAACGATGTTAGAATTAGGCGGCAGACGAGCCGCCTTATGCACGTTTTCCTCGACCTCATCGAACGCCGATTCGCCGAGCTGGACCGCCGCTCGCGTGAGTTACTGGCGTTGCTGGACGATCAAACGCTTTACCAACGCCCGACCGAGACGGTAAAGGCAATGGTCCCGTTCTCGTGTGGCGAATTCATCGTTCGCTCGGCGGCGAAGGTTGAACAGACATTTGGCGGTATTACCACGCGACTCTGGGACGATCCATTCGAATGGACGCTGCCCGAAAAGCTTTCAACGGTCGATGGCGTGCGAGAATATCTCGACGAAGTCACCGCCATTCGCCAACGCGGCCTCGCATTCTTCACATCTGACACCGATCTCTTACGCGAAATACCGTCGCCTGAAAAGCAACGCAGCCTCGGCGAGATCCTACTCGAAACCATCGCTTTTTCCGAACATTACCTTGGCCGTGCGTACTCGATCTATCAGATGAATACGTCAAACACGCCGCCACGCCTCTAATTTCGTTGCATCACGAACTTTTTCGTGTAAGAATTCGTTTAGCTTCGAGTCCGGGGTAAGAAACTTTAGGAGAACAGCCATGCATTGTCCCAGTTGTGGACAACAACAGGTCTCGAATGAGACAAAATTCTGCTCACGTTGCGGCATGCCGCTCAGCGTGGTCGCCGAGGTCGTCTCATACGGCGGTTATCTGCCGCAGTTGGCCGAGCTGAACAAGAAAACCACATTCTTCACCCGTCGAAATGGCGTGGCGATCAGTATCATCTGGTGCCTTTTTTTCCTCTTGATAATGACGCCGCTTTTCGGAATCATTAATATCGAAGAATTGGCCGGAGCATCTGCGATAATTGGGATCTTCGGCGGCCTGATAATGCTCATCACCTCGCTGATGTTTCTAAAAAAGCCATTCGTCTCGTACTCCCTTCCTGCGCAGCAAGCTCCGTCCCAGATGTACGGCCAGCCTCAGCAGCACGCTTTACCCGCACAGCAATCGATCCCCGTAAACAACTACGGGGCGCCGCAGGCCGGTAACTGGCGTGACACGAACGACCTGCAACCAACCAGTGTGACCGAAAGCACGACGCGTCTGCTCAACGACGAATAGCTCCAACCGTTACTATCCGCCTGTACTACCGCACGGAAAGCGATAGTTCTTGACTATATCCAAAATTTGGGTTAACTATTGTTATCTATGACCGGTCAGCACGAAGAACGCATCAATCAAATCGAAGCGGAAACCTTCGAGATTCGTCGCGAGATGTCGCAGTACGAGTTTTTGGCAAAGAAGGAGGAAGTAGAACGCAAAAAAGAACTTGATCAAATGCGCAGAGAGTCTGAGATTCGTAATGAAAAGATCGAGAAGCACCTGAGGCATCTTTCCAGTCTGGCGGGTATTACGTTTGAGCAACTAGACGAAATGGACAACCGCCTCCAATCTGCCTCTGTTTCACTCGCCAAGAAGGTCAAGCCTTAACCTCTCAAAACCCAACCGCCAACCCATCACTCCGCGAGTCTACCGCCCCAAGCCTGATGCCTTTGTCGTCGATCATAATACCGGTCGCTTGGGCAATGTAGTCGCCGTTCCGTGTTGACATATTATTATCATACATTCTTAGTTTGTGACCGTAACCCCGCAGTACGTTCATCGTGTCCGGCGACAATCCATAAGGCTCGTAAAGTATCTCGTCGGGTAACCATTGATGATGAATTCGAGGAGCGTCAATCGCGGCCCGAATATCCATGTCGTGATCGATCACGTTTATCACGGTTTGAATTACGGCGGAAATAATGCGCGGGCCGCCGCGTGCTCCGAGCGCGAACCAGAATGTGCCGTCCTTGCGAAGCACGATCGTCGGAGTCATTGACGATAAAGGCCGTTTCCCGCCCTCGACCTTGTTTCGTTCGCCCTGGACGAGGCCAAAAAGGTTTGGCTTGCCCGGCCTCGCGGCAAAATCGTCCATCTCATCATTCAGCAAAACGCCGGTGCCCTTCGCCGTTACACGCGAGCCGTAAATGTCGTTGATGGTGTAGGTATTTGTCACGACCGTGCCTTCGCGGTCGATGACGGTGAAATGCGTCGTGTCCATCGATTCGGCACCGGCGGGCTCGCCAAATTTGATATCGCGGCTGTTCGAGGCTTGTGTAAGGTTGATCGTCGCGCGGCGTGTCGCGGCGTAATTTTTATCGATCAGTTTCGCAAACGGTACGTCCGCAAAATCCGGGTCGCCCATGAATTCGGCACGGTCTGCAAACGCTCGACGGCTCGCCTCGGCGAGAACGTGATATTTCGCTGCAGAATTGTGCTCCATCTTTGCTATGTCATAGCCCTCGAGGATGTTCAGCACGTTGAGCATCACGACTCCGCCTGAGCTCGGCGGCGGCATCGTGATGATCTCGTGGCCGCGATAGTTTCCGCGTAACGGTGTTCGTTCTTTCGCGACGTAATTTTTGAGGTCTTCGAGAGTGATCAGGCCGTTGTTGGCCTTCATATCGTCGGCGATCAGCTTGGCGGTCTGGCCGGTGTAGAATTCGCGTGCGCCGAGGCGTTCGATGCGTCCCAGAGTCGCGGCAAGATCGGGCTGACGGAGCGTATCGCCTTCATTGAAGAAATTGCCGTTGTTCAGGAAGATGCGCTTGCTCTCGGGATATTTAGAGAGCGTGTCTTTGTAGGATTTGAAAAGCTCTGCGAGACGGTTCGAGAGCACATAGCCATTCTGCGCGATCATTCGAGATGGCCGCACGATGTCGGCCCATCTCACCTTGCCGGAGCCATATTTCTTGAACGCCAGATCAAAGCCCGCCAATGTTCCGGGAACACCCGAGGCCCGGTATCCGACGGTCGGGCTGCCTTCGCCGCGGATCAGGTCGCCTTTGGCATCGACGAAAACGTCGCGCGTCGCGGCTTTCGGAGCCATTTCGCGGTAATCGATCGCAAACGCCTCGCCGCTTTTCCGCCGGATCACCATAAACCCGCCGCCGCCGAGATTCCCCGCCTCAGGATAAACCACCGCCAAAGCGATCCCGACCGCGATCGCCGCATCCACCGCATTCCCGCCCTTCTTTAGCACCTCGACGCCGATCTTCGACGCCAACTCATGCTGAGAAGCCACCATCGCGTTCTTCCCGCGAGCAGGTTCCAGAGCCGCATCAACACGAACCGCTCCAAACGGAACAACCGCCAACGCGAGCGACACAAGAACGACGTGCGCAAAAACTGATCGAAATAGCTTAGATCTCATACTCGAAACTCTAACAAAACTCCGTTTTTCTGCAAAATACGGAACGTGGACGAAGGCGTCCGCGGCCCGGCGGCGGACGAGGGCGTCCGCGTTCGTATCGCTTTCCTATTTAGTCTAAAAGAGTTATAGTCAGATTTTCGCACGACAAATCAACCATTTTTGATCTAGAAATGATGGACGACGGCAGTAGTAGAATCGGCAATGACACGCTTTTCCCAGAGAAAGTTTGTTCAGAAAGCGCGCGGGCTTCGTTCGCGGTTTCGCCGGTCGCTGTCTGAATATCGCTTTTACGCCTACCTCGCCGTTCTCGGCCCCGGAATAATCGCAGCAAATGCAGGTAACGACGCCAGCGGTATCGCTACGTATTCGAGCGTCGGTGCGGAATTCGGCTACGGACTCCTCTGGGTGTTTATCCCGATGGTCGTCAGCCTGATCATCGTGCAGGAAATGTGCGTCAGAATGGGGGTTGTTACCGGACAGGGTCTTGCTGATCTGATCCGCGAACAATTCGGCGTCCGCCTGACGGCTCTCGTAATGCTTGCCCTCCTTCTCGCGAACACTGGCGTTATCATCTCTGAATTCGTCGGCATCGCACAGGCGTCCGAGCTTTTTGGCATACCGCGCTACATCACTATTCCGCTCACCGCCGGGCTCATCTGGTGGCTGGTGGTAAGAGGCTCGCAGAAACGTGTCGAGCGTGTTTTCCTCGCGATGTCGCTGGTTTTTGTGACTTACGTTGTCTCGGCGTTTCTTGCCAAGCCCGATTGGGGCCTCGTCGGTGAAGGTTTTATCAGCCCGAATCTCAGCCACGAGACCAATTATCTCTTTATGATCACCGCCCTTATCGGCACCACCATCACGCCATTTATGCAGGTGTACGTTCAATCCTCTGTCGTCGAAAAGCAGATGGATGTGGAAGACCTTCCCGTCGTGCGGGCTGATGTGATAGTCGGGACGCTGTTCGCGTGTGCGATCGCGGCATTTATCGTGATCTGTGCGGCGGCGACGCTGCATTTTCAGGGAATTACATCGATCGATACCGCTGCGACGGCGGCGGAGGCGTTTGAGCCGATTGCGGGAGCCTATGCGAAATATCTTTTCGGCGTCGGTCTGTTTGGGGCGGCGATGCTCGCGATGGGCGTGCTACCGCTCGCTACGGCCTATAGCGTTAGCGAGGCCCTCGGGTTTGAAAAGGGCTTGTCGCGCTCATTCCGCGAGGCTCCGATCTTTATCGGTATCTTTACCGCGTTGATCTTTGTTGGCGCAATTGTTGCTCTTATTCCGGGCATTCCGCAGATCCGATTATTGCTGATCACCCAAAGCGTCAACGGCCTGCTGCTGCCGGTAATCCTTATCGCGATCGTCACTTTGGCCAGCAACGCCGAGATTATGGGCAAGCAAAAGAACGGTAAGATCCACAATCTCGTCGCATGGACGATAACCGCGATAGTCTCGCTGCTGTCTTTGGCGTTGATTGCGAAAACGATTACTGGTATGTTTTAGCAACAAATGGCCGCATCCGAACTTCAGAAAAAAGCATTCTTCTATGTCCTGTTTGCAACGGTGTGCATCGCGGCGCTGTTGCTGTTTCCGGCGCTTGATGCCGCGATTCGCTCCGCTCTGGCCGCTCGGCTCGGCATGCAGATCGATAATGCGTGGAAGGTGTTCACCGGCGACAGCGAAACGGACAAAGTGATGTCCGTGACCGTGAACATTGTCGGGACACTATTGAAACTCGCTCGCGTGTTGATCGGCATGGCCCTCGTGATCGCGTCGGTGAGGTTCATCAGCTATCTCGTCACCAAGACGCTGTATCGAAACTCCGCAACAGGCGAAATATCGTCGCTCCTAAAGACCGTCCTTTCGGTCATCATTTATATTGTTGCGTTCTTTATTATCTTTCAGTCGCAGTTCACCAGCGTCGACCTAACCGCGCTTTTCACCGGTTCGACCATCATCGGTATCGTCGTCGGTCTTGCGTTACAGGACACTCTTGGGAATTTATTTGCGGGTCTTGCGTTACAAGCGGATCAGCCTTTTCAGGTCGGGGATGTTGTTCTTTTACCTAGCCGCGGCGAGGGCGTTGTCGAGGCCGTCTCGTGGCGTGGCGTTAAGATTCGCACGTTTCAAAACAAACTGCTCGTCGTAAGTAATTCCGTCCTCGGAAAAGAGCTGATCGAGGTTGCCCCAAAAGACAATTTGAACGCCCGCGCCGTCTTCTTCAACACGGTTTATGCCCAGTCGCCGACGAAAACCATTCATGTCGTACGCGACGCTGTGCGGCAGGTGGAGAATGTGTCGCAAAAGATGCGCCCCGTTGTTCGTATTCGTAATCTCGCCGCCGATGGCATCGATTGGGAAGTCAAATATTGGCTCGATGATTACCGTATCCAGCACGACACCGACGCTTTGATCCGCCAACGAATTTGGTACGTTTTCCAACGCGAAAAGATACATTTCGCCTATCCGACGCGGACGGTCTATCGTGAGGAACATCCCCAGGAAGTTCCGGCCGAAGAAATTTTCAACACGGTCTCCGAGCGGCTCAACAACGTTTCTATCTTCGCACCGCTCGATGACGAAGAGATCGAACGCCTCGCAAACGCGTCCGTCTCGCGTGTTTATGCTCCGGGCGAAGCCGTGGTTCGAATTGGCCAGGAAGGCAATTCGATGTATGTCATCATACGCGGCAGCGTCAAGGTGCAAATTCCCGAAAACGACTATCTCAAAACCATCGGCAACCTGAAAGAGAACGATTTCTTCGGCGAAATGAGCCTACTGACCGGCGAACCCCGCACCGCAAACGTCATTGCCGTCGAAGAATCCGAAGTCCTCCGCATCGACAAATCCGGCCTCAAACCGATCTTTGAAAGCAACCCAACCCTCGTCGAAACCATCGGCGAACTGATCGAAGAACGCCGCCAACTTCTCAAAAAGACTTCAGAAGAAGCCGACGAGTTCGCCGGGGATGAAAAGAAAAAAGGCGTGATGCGGTCGATCAGGAAGTTCTTCGGGATCAAATAGTTTCCAGACAGTGTCGTCGGACCGCAGCCTGCCAGCCTGCGAGTTGAATTTCATAGAGATGTTCGACACGCGGGCTGGCAGTTTGCGGTCCGACAGCGTTGCAGCTTACTGCGGATTCTTATCATAGATATCGTGCAGAACCTCTGAGATAGTCTTGCGGTTGGGGAGGTCTTTTGGATTGGCGCCGTTTGGCTTTTCGCGGCGCGGCGTCGGTGGGGCTTTGCGGGCGGACGTGTCGGCAAAGGTGTACGCTGCGTTGTACGACGGTTCGTGTTCGTCGACGATGCTTTTTAGCGTCGCGGATTCGTTAGCGTGTTCGATATTCGCGACGATCACCTTCGGGTCTTCGTTATCATCGATGTCCGGCAGCATGTGCATGAGCGAGCGGCTTTCAGCGAGCATTTTGGGGCCGCTATTTTTGCGCTTCCGTTCTAATGCTCGGACGGCGGCGGCGGTGAGCGGCGATTCGGCGGGGGAGCGTTCTATACGGCGGAGCAGGCGGACGTATTCGCGAAGCTCTTTTGGCGGGAAAACGACGGCCATCTCGTCCGACGCAGGCGTCTCGACCGAATCGGCAAGGTGCTTTGCAGCCGATGCGTGATCGCCAAGCTTCTGATAGAGAGCACCGGTTGCAAAATGCACCAGCGGAGGCGCGGAGGCCATTGATCTTAGAATTCGCTCGCCCCGTCCGATCGCCTCCCGTATCTCAAATCCGTACCAACGGCGTTCGTCGTCACGAAGAATTTCGTTAGCAGAGAGGTAAAATTCAAAGATCTTTCGCGTCTCGGTACGCGATTCGGGCGAGAATATCTTCCAGACAAAGAAGGCGAGGACGCCAAAGAAAACAAGCAGGAAAATAGGAAATCCGACCACATACAGCATCAACGCAACGATGCCAAAAGCCATTGCGTACTGGCTCTTGTCCTTCAAGGCGACGACTCTACGTTTTTCGAGACTTGTTTCCTTCAAAAAATAATTAGAGCGTTATTTACTACGCGCCGGCTTTCGGTTTCGCCGGACGTTTGGCCGCACGCGGCTTCGCTTTCGCAGAAGTTTTTGGCTCGTCCTTTTTTGTAGATGAATTTTCCGTCGACCGTGTCGCGCGTTTGACCTCGTTTTCGATCTTTGCACTCATGTCGTTGATAAATTCGCCTGCTTTCTCCATCGCTTTGGCTGATGAATTGGCAATATAGGTCAGCGTTTCGCCAAGCGTAGCGGCCTCGAGCCGCAGGAGACTCGCGATCTTTTCCTCGAGCGGCAATGCGGCAAATTCTTCTTCGAATTTATTTTTCTTTTCGGTCATATTCAATATCTCCTACGATTCTCTGTCTGTTCGGACACTAGAACCTACGCCGCCGCCGCGCCAAATGTTCCCATCCTCAATGTATCGCCGTCCGAACGCGAACACGCGGCTGAGCTCCCGGAGCCGCCGTAACCGATTCTGTCTTTGCCATCTGGCAATCGCTGCAAACGCCCCACATCCTCAGGCTATGATGCGTCGGCCTAAAGCCGAATTGGCCTGCCATCTCATCCTGCAACGCTTCGATCTCCGCTGAAAAGAACTCGATCACGCGTCCGCAGTCGGTGCAGATCATGTGGTCGTGGTGATCGTGGTTGTAGTGGTGCTCGTAGTAAGTTTTATTATCGCCAAACCGAACCTCACGGGCTAAACCTGCCTCAGTCAACAATTTAAGCGTCCGATAAACCGTCGTCAGGCCGACAGTGTCGTCGTACTTTCGGACGAGGCTATAGAGATCTTCGCTGGTAAGATGCTCTTCGGTTTCGAGAAATATCTCAAGGATTAGTTCGCGTTGACCCGTGCGACGTAGTCCGGCGGCCTGGATGTGTTCATCCAAAATGCCCTTTTCAACGACAAATTTCTCACTTTTTTTACTGGCTCGTAACGGCATCCTTGTTTTGATGTTACCACTTGAGTTTTGATTTCGCCACGGAAACCTTTGTCCGCAAACGGTCGATCCGATCTGCACTCACGCCCTGGCGCGCTGCAAGTTCGAGCGAACGCTCCCCCAAGAGAAGATAGATTTCGAGCAGGTTGTCCGATACATTCTCATTGAGCGCTGTCAGGTGTCTCGTAAATGTCTCGATGTCGGCGCGGGCGAACGTACCGGTCAACGCAGCGGCCGTATTCTGTTCGTCAAGATTCTTGACTGTGCTGAGAACGAGCGGCAACAATATCTCCTTCGCCTGCGGCTCACCAAGTCCACATTTGGTCATCATCTCGACCGACGCATCGAAAAGAGCGACCAGATGACCGCAAGCCGTCACGGCAGCAGCGTGATACAGCGTCTTAAATTTTGTATCGATTGTAAACGGCCGCCCGCCGAGATCGCTGGCCATACTTTTACCGATAGCAACCGCATTAACGTCGCCTTCGATACAAAAGAACGCACCACGAAACCTTTCCGGCCCAAGTTCGGGACGGCTGATCGACACCAACGGATGCATCGAACCGATCGAATGGCCTGCTTCGCCAAGCTCTGAGAATATTGACGAATCGCACGCTCCGCTCGTATGAAAAACGGCCGCGCGGGTTTTCATCCTGACGCCGATCGCGATCGCCGCATCTCGGATACAACCATCCTGAGTCGTTACCAAAACAATGTCAGATCCGATAGCGTCGATCTCGTCGAGACGCAACACAACCGTAGCCGGATCTAAAGCCGCAATAACCTCGTCCGCGGGGCGTTTCTCATTTACGACCAGATTCTCGATCCGATACTTGTTTCGCGGCAGCGAAAGGGCAAGCGCACCTCCGACGCGCCCGGCCCCGACTATCGATACTGTTCTCATATCGATAAACTATAGTCCAAACTGATTAAAAGTATGAAATCCGTTAAAGGGGTTGCTACCGGTTTGCGGCAACTTCGGTCGGCATAGCTACGGAGCCAAACATCGACAAACCATCGCTAAACAAGTCGGAAACCTCAGGCTCATCCGCTGCGTCGAGACCAAAGGAACCGATCGAACCTTCGGCGGCGCGTTCGGCGGCCATCTTTATCAGGCGAATATCCTGACCCGACAGCGATGCAACGCCGCCGCTCATCTCGTCGAGAATACGTTTGACCGATGCACTCATGGCTTCGGACTCGGCGGCGTCTGCGAGAGCCGAGCTGTTTGACGAAAGACGCGTTTCTATTGCCGCGAGGGCGAGAGCGATCGTCGATCTAAGCTGGTCAGGCAACTCCTCAAGTCGTTTACTATCCGTAAGCGTGAACGAGCAATTGCAATACGGCCTTTGGTGAAGCACCTCGTCAACCTTGGCGTCGCACTTAAGCTGCCGGATCTCACGGATCAGAGCGCGCGACCTCGCGACATAGCGCTGATCGGCCCAGGCGATGCGGTAGAGACTCTCAAAGGCGGACCATTCCGCCGAGGCAAGAATTTCCCGCAGACCCTCGGACGCGGAATTTGTAACCATCACAGCGTTATGACTGTCGGTGTAAAAACCGACGTACCGCTCGTGGAACGTCTGCCACAATGCTTCAACGTGGCCAAGATCGTCTGTATTCGACCAGAAATTACCTGCGTCGATGGCAGCTAATATTGTTCCGCGTGCAGCCTCGACATCTGCATCGTCCGTCACCTCACAAACCGAAAGATACGACGCCATCGTGGCGCGACGTGAGACACTGCTGGTGAAATTACCGAGGATCCGCAGCTCGGCCTTTTTCTTCTCAAACTCCGCCTCCGAGTCCGAAAAATGATCGGCGATCGCGTGAAGACATTTGTCGATCGTTATTTCATCGTTTACAAGCAGTTCGATCGCATCGGCCATCGCTCCAAACGATTTCTTGAGGCTCGTAGCCGTCCGCCAGATGCGTGCGTTGAGATTCTCCTCAGGCAGGGCATCAAAATCGGCAAGCACACGGCTCTCATTCCACGCCGTTAGCCAGCCAGAAAGCGAGTCAATTATGAGCAGCCGATCCTCGCCTCGATCGATCGATTTGATTCCGGAGTTGCCAGTCGTAAGCTTGGCCCATGCAAGGAAGCGTTCGGGGCCAAAGACGTCATTTTGCGGCTTCGCAAGACCGACAATGTCGTCCCAGATGATCTGTAGATCGAGCGAGCGGTGATTGATGCGATTGCCGCTCGAAGTAACAAACTCGAATTTCCGCTGAGCGACCAGCGCAGACAAAACCAACTGCTGAGCCTCACGCGTCAAACCGATCGGTGGCGCACTCATCTTTCTTGCCAGATCAGCCAGTGAGATCACAGCGTTGCCGCCGCCGAGTCCGTCGAATGCCGAGCGGACCAGCGGAAGGCCGTTTAAGTAATCGCCGGTGGCCGGAGCAAGCCTTCCGTTTTCCTCAACCGAAAGGCCCAGCGGCTCCGCGAATGTGACGGCGAGATTTTGGACGTCGCCGCTGTTCGTACCCGACGGGCTAAAGAATTCGGCGATCATCTTTGCAGTCTCTTTTACGCCAAGAGTCCGGAAAAAGTCGGGGTGTTCCGGATAGCGACTCACAAATATTTCACTCAAAACCGGTGTAAAAAGCTGTGACAGGCTGTGCGGCGAAGCAGCGTCGTCGTTAAATTGAAACTCCTTTTCGTCCGCGACGAGCTTTGAATTCGCGAGAAAGATTCGCTGCCAAACCTTTTCCGTCGCAATGCTGTGAAGGTGAAGCGTCGTCGAAAGTCCATCGCCGAGACCATCTCTGACGGCCTGATCTGTCTGCAGCAAATGATATCGACGAATAACGTCCGCCTCGTCGTTACCCATCTCGGCAACTTTCCAAACGATCACTCCAGATTCGTCGGCGATCGCCTCCGTCCCATATTGGACCTTTACTGCCCAGTCGGGCGTCGACTGCCCGGCTCCGGCCCAGTCGATGGTGCCGCGACGAATACTGCCACGCCATTCGACGCTACAGTTGGAGACTTCGTTAGCCGCCTCGACATCCGAGAATTTTTCAGCCGCGTGACGCAGAAGGCACGTGCGAATGTCGGCCTCCGTGACCGACCCGATCGCCCCGGCGAGCACATCCGTGACCTCGGCCTTGCTACTGATCTTGAGGCAGTATTTTGGCGATGCATCGCCCGTAGACTTCGAAATGGCGTTTGGCAGAGCGTCTGCAAACGAATCGAGAATCGCCGTCACATCGATAGCGGGCGTACCCGACTCCGACTCGTCGAAGATCATCATCGATGCCGCAATGTCGGTCGCGGTCGTTCCCTGGCCATCTAACGAAAGCATCAGAAGGCCTTTGAGAATAAGCTTGGCATGCAGACGCTGCTGCACCGGCATCTTGGCGACGACCTGCTGCTCGATGGCCTCAAATGAAGCAAAGGTTTCGCCTAATTCAGCGACGCCGCGAAGCTTCGCCACGACATTATCGTAAACCTCATCGAGACCGATCAAAGAGTTTGCCGGACGTCCGAGAATCTTCACACCTGCTTCGGAGGCAAATCCAAGCAACGCAAAATCGTGGACGTATAGCCGGATCAACGGCGAAATTTCGACCGTCGCGGGGTGCAACGGATAGAGCGACATGAAACGCTGTTCGCTCCAGCGAAAGCCCGGCATTACCTGGCGGTAGTATTCGTATATCTCACGCAAAAGCGGTATTTGCTGGCTGGTCTTGGTAAAAACATACGTGTCGACTATCTTGTACAGATGCTCCTGGTCGAGATAATCGATCGAAAAATTTGTGGAGATCGACGAATTCGGGCCGTCGGCTCCGGAAATATCGTCATCGAGAGCAACACCGACAAAAATTCCCAATATGTCGGCGGCCTCGGCGATCTCACTGATCAACGCTCCATCGTCACGCGAAACGCGCCGTTCCCGGCCGAGTGCGGTGTCGATGAGGACGACCAGCGGCGATTCACCGGCGTGTTCGCTGGCACGAAGAAGAAGGTCATAGAGCGAATCGGAAAGCGTGGCGGGATTTTCATTGAGCAGTTCGGCGACAGCACTCTTCAGCTCGTCGACGAGCGACGTCCCTAGGCCCCGTTTTACGAAAATAACGCTGCCATGTCGCCGCGACAAGCGGTCGGCGCTCGTCGAAACGTACATGTCCGTTATCTTTGACCGAAGCTCCGGCTTCGCCACGATTGCACCGACAACGGCAAGAAAATGGCTTTTACCGACTCCGCGAAAACCGGCGAGAGCCAGCGCCGCACCTTGTCCCGGCTTGACGCGCGATATCCGATCGATCCACTTACCCATCAGATCGGCGGTGATATCGGTAAAGTGATATCCGCCGAGCGTCAACGCCGGATCCGCCCCGAAATCGTGCAGGTGCTCGAACGGGCGTACTTCAACGATGTCCTTTACCTTTTCTACGACACGTTTCATCAACGGTTTTCAGTATTTCTGTGACTTGCGCGAATTAGCGGGCGTACTTACGCCAGTATGGCCGATCATCATCGGCGGGACCAACAGATGTGGCCTCGTCAGATAGTTTAACAAGTTTTGGCACTTTAGAGAATACTTTATTTTCTTATGGAAGGAAATTTTTTTCGTTTCCGGTAGTTTCACAACTATTTCCCTCGCGAAGGCATCATAAGAGCGTTGAATTAGTATCCGAAATGGAGCATAATCGCTCTACGTTTTCGTACGATTTGGAGGAAATTTATGTACAGGTCAGTATTTCGGCGAATTGGAGCCTTACTATTGGTTTTGAGCATCTGGTCGACCGCCATCGCGGTCTTCCCTGCAGCCGTAGTGGCTCAGAGCACGGCTTCGAATACCGACGCGAAAGACAAGGACGCCAAGAAGGATAAAAAGGCCGAGCCAAAGGCCGCTGCCACACCGGTCGCCAAAACCGGCCCGCTCGACCCTAAAGAAGACCCGGCGCAGATAGGAAAACGGAACATCAATACTGGCAGCGATAAGCTTTTCGGCTGGCTCGGCGGGTCGCAGGAAAAGGAAGTGCAGATCGGTCGCCAGCTCGCCATGGAGGTTGAGCAGCAGGCCAAGATGGTCGAAGACCCGGTCGTCACCGAGTACGTCAATCGCGTCGGCCAGAACGTCGTCCTCCATTCGGATGCGAAGCTTCCCTTTACGATCAAGGTCATCGATAGTGACGAGGTAAATGCATTCGCTTTACCCGGTGGTTTCTTTTTTGTTAATAAGGGGCTGCTTCTTGCTGCCGATAATGAGGCGGAATTGGCAGGCGTGATGGCCCACGAGATAGCTCACGTCACGGCGCGCCACGCCATGGAAAACCAGGGGAAAGGTACGCTGCTCCAATACGGCATGCTCGCCGGAATTCTTTTCGGCGGCGGTATCGCGAGTGCCGTGCTGCAAAATGCCGGTGGCATTACCCAAGCATTGGCGTTCTTTAAGTTTAGCCGCAATGCCGAGGGCGAGGCCGACAGGCTTGGTGTCCAGTATTTATACGCAAGCGGTTACGACCCGACGGCAATGTCGACGATGTTCGAGAAACTAGCCTCGCAGAACCGAAAGAAACCGGGTACGCTTTCTAAGCTTTTCTCATCGCATCCGCAGTCAGTTGATCGTCGCGATGAGAGCTTGGCACTCGTTTCCCGCTTTCCCGAAAAGGAAGAGTATACTATCAGCACGTCGGAGTTTCAGCGTGTCAAGAACCAGCTGATGCGTCTCACAAATGCAAAAGCTGGCGTCGCGGTTGATTTTGACCAGACAGACGACAGCCGCCCGACGCTCAAGAAACGCCAGCCCGATTCGAACGACCCGTCCAAGACTGACGGAGAATCTACATCAGCCGACGCTCCGCCGCAGCTCAAGAAAAAGAATGATCCCGAGCCCAAAGCAACACCTACACCGCAGCCGTAAAGACTGCATTTATCTAGACAAAAACACGGATCGCGCAATGCGGTCCGTGTTTTTTGTGCTGAGTTGGATCCCTGAAAGGGACAAAAAAAGGCCGCCCTTTCAGACAGCCTTATCAAAAAAACTAACAAAACAACTTACTTCGGCTCCGGCGTAGCTTTCGGCTGAGCGACCGGAGCGCGTTGCGAGATAACGGTGGTCAGTGCTTGTGGGATCTGATTGACCAGAATGTCGCCTTGATTCTCGATGATCTGGTCGATCATTTCGAACTTTTCCTTGTCAAAGTCTTTGGTCATCAAAACGCCATCTTTTTCAATGGTCATCGGATAGATGCCAAAAAGCTGATTTTTAAAGTTCTTAAAGAACGACACGTCCTCGGGCGGCAAAATCTTTACCCGTTCGGGATTTGCGGCTGGTACCGTGGCTCCGATCAATTCGAGTTGCTCGATCGATCTCTTCTGGTAGAGACTGTTCGGATAGTCGGCTACGATTCTCTGAAAATAACGTGCCGCCTGATCGGTCTCTTCCTCGACGAGATACGTCACCGCAAGCTTGTAGAGCACCTCATCCATAAAGCTAAAATTTGGGTATTTATCGAGGATCTCGCGAAAACGCGACTGCGAACCCTTTAACCCGCCTTTTTTCTGATCGACGGATAGGGTGTAGTAATAGTTCGCGATCAGCAAATTATGAAGCCCAAGATTGTCCTGCACTTCCTTTAGGCGAGTACTCGCTTCGGCGGATATGAACGACTCGCGGCACTGCGACTGCTGTAAAAGCACTTTGAGCTTGGTTTCAGCCCGTTTTGCGTGTGTCGCATCGCGATCGGGTAACCCGACCTGACGCATCTCGGCCTCGGCGATCTTCATGATCACGCGGCAGGAAAGCGGATGGGTCGGGAAAAATGTCAACCAATCCTGATACGATCCGATCGCTTGAATAAGCGAACTGCTCGAGCCTTCGAGGTAGAACGAATCACCCACGGCAAGCTTTGACATCGGCAAATACGGCGAATCGGGATACGTCGTGATAATAGTCTGGAAAAGAAGGCGTCCGACATCAAAACTACGCTTGCGAACCTCGCGGGTGGCGACGATAAATAACTCACGGTCGCGGCCAACCTGGACGCTACCAAGCAATTCCTCATATTCGTCGCTGCCGCCGCCACCAAATATGCCGAGGAATTTTTTCTTTTTCTTTTTCTCACGCGGTTGGCCGATAGTCGACGTCGGATTTGCACGCGCCGTGGCAGTTTCGAGCTGGGCGGTATCGGCACGGGCCTGGATCTCGGTTACAAGCAGCTCAAGCGAATCTACATCCGAACGCTCATATTTGTCACCGCGATCGACCTTGCCACGAAGGCCATTCACGTCCGACTGAACACGCGCAACGTCTTTATCTAAAGCGACAAGGCGTCCAAGCGGCGTTTCGAGCTTTTTCTCGTCGTCCTTCTTATTCTTGTCGTCCTTGTTCTCTTCCCTGAGAACCGAGATCGCGCTATTTAACGAACGGCGGATACGTTCCAGTTTGTCCCGCATCACGTCGATACGCTGCGAAACCGTACCATCGCCGGGCTTTGCCTGGCCGAAAACGATGCCGCCCGTACCGAGTACCAGAACCAACACGACCAACGCCACTTTTCTAACATCAAAAGTCTTCATAATTCGAGTAAATAAACCTAGACCCAAACTGCGCCGCGTTCGAGCAAACCTTTTACCGCCTCCGCGGCATTTCCGCCGCCAAAGACAGCCGAACCTGCGACGATTATCTCCGCGCCCGCGTCAGCAATATCGGCAATGTTATCTGCATCCACACCACCGTCTATCTCGATCCGTACATCGAGCCCTCGCACCTCGATCATCGTCCTCAGACGCCTCAGTTTATCGATCATCGTCGGAATAAATCTTTGCCCGCCAAAGCCCGGATTTACCGACATCAGCAGGACAAAATCCGCGTACGGCAATGCCTCAGTCAAAGATTCGATCGGCGTACCTGGATTGATCGCAACGCCAGCCTTTGCTCCGGCTTCGCGGATGGCCGTCAGCGTTCGCTGTAGATGCGCGTCAGCCTCAACGTGAACTGAGACCATATCGGCTCCGGCCAGGACGAACTCGACCGCGTATCGCCCCGGCTCTGAGATCATCAGGTGCGTGTCGATCGTCATATCGGTCGCTTTTCGGATCGACTTAACCACTGGCAGCCCGATGGTGATATTCGGGACGAAATGCCCGTCCATCACATCGACGTGAAGAATCTTCGCGCCGCCAGAACGTACGGCCTCGATCTCATCCGCTAGCCTTGTAAAATCTGCCGAAAGGATCGACGGAGCTATTTCAAACATTCTCGGAAGTTTCTCTCTAATTTGTTGCAAAACCTGGCCTTTTCGTTGCTTAAGGCCGCTTGTCTGGTTTGGGTTTAGTATCCGGATTCGGCAAACGGGCCGGCGTCTGCGTATTCGCCTTCGGTTTGACCGAATTGCTACCGGCACCTGGATCTTTCTTGTTCGAATTCGATTCCGGTGGATCGGATTCGGAGTTCGAATTCGATTTCGAATTCGACGAATCCGCATTCACATCTCTCGCCGTGTCCGCTTTCTTGACCTTCGTATTCGAATTCGCCTTCGGCTTCTTCGGCTTATCCGAGATCATTTCCTCGATCTTTTCGGTGTCGTCGGCTTCGTTCGTATTCTTGAGACTGGAAGGCTGACTACCGTCGCCCGGGCCTTTGCTGATGACGACTCGGATCGTCTGGCCGGTCTTTACGGTTTCGCCGGTCTTCGGGAGTTGTTCGATGACGGTTCCCGGCTTTTCTTCGCTAAAGCGATCGGCCCGCTTCTTGATCTTGAGACCGAGCAAAGCAAGCTCTTTCTCGCTGTCAGAAAGGTCTTTACCCGTGATCTCGGGCACCTGAACCTCCTTACCCTGGAGAGACATATAGACCACGCCCACCATTCCAAACAGGAATGCCGCCGCCATCACGCCGATCGCGATCAAGCGGCCGATAGCCGAAAAACCTGAGCTCAAGATACTCATATCACTTCACCCCAAAACTAAGCCGTAAGTTTAACACCTTTGCCGCAAACAAAAAACGCACGCGTGACACATTTTTGCTTCGTTACTCTCCATTTGAACGGACGAAATGGGCAATAAAAAAGCCATCCATAACGTCGCGATCGGGCCACGTTCTCGCAAATCCGTCATCGGTCAAAAATTGCTCGGGAACGCTCGGCGTTCGAGTCCTAAATTCTGCATTCTGCATCAAAAAAGCAGTGGCAACATTCTCGTTCTCCTCGACCTCAAGTGAGCATGTCGAATAAACAAGCGAACCTCCCATCTTAATCAACTTTGATGCGTTCTTAAGGATCGCGAGTTGTTTGGTTTGCAGCTCGACAAGGTCGCCCGGCGTGAGTGAGTAGCGTATCTCAGGGTTCCGGCGAATCGTCCCGGTGCCCGAACACGGAGCATCAACAAGAACGGTATCAAAGCTCACAGCCTCGAATGGCAAGATTTGCGTCGCGTCGCATTGAAAGATATCGACCTCAACATCCTGCCTGCGGCAATTTGCCTCAAGATAACGGACACGAGATTCGTGCAGATCGCATGCGGTTATCGAAGCGGTCGGATTGCGCTTTGCGATAAGCCCGGTTTTGCCGCCCGGAGCCGCACAAAGGTCGGCAAACCGTCCGACGTCAGGCACTGAGACAGCGTGCGCCACCATCTGGGAAGCTTCGTCCTGAATATAGATATAGCCGCCGTCGGCCAGTTCATTTGCCAGAGCGGCATTAGTCACGGTCGTGTAACAACCGTCAACAAAACCCGACTTTTTGGAGCCTTCGATCAGAGTGTTTACATTTTCGCTGTCGTGGAGAACCCGAAACGAGATAGGCGGCGTTTCGTTGTTTGCTGCTGCCAAATTGGCGGCTCTTTCAGAGCCATGATCACGTATCCATTTTTCGACGAGCCAGCGTGGATGCGAGGTCTCGACCGAAACACGATCGGTTTCGTCAATGAAAGACATCTCCGGCCTTTCGCGAGTCGCCTTTCTTAGAATGGCGTTGACAAAGCCTTTTGACGACGTTTTCCGGGCGAATTGGACGAGATCAACGCTTTCGCTGATCGCTGCGTGATCGGGGATTTTGTCGAGGAAATAGATCTGATACAGTGCGATTCGAAGAGCGATCCGCACTTCGATATCGAGTTTCCGACCGCCAGCGAGAGTGTCGATCGCCCGGTCGAGGTATATCTGGCGACGCAGCGAGCCAAGGACGAGTTTATGGCAAAGTCCGCGGTCAAGGTCGCGAAGTTCGGCCTCGACTTGCGGAAGCAAAACGGACGAATACGCCCGTTCTTTATCGCTACGCAGCAAGACCTTAAACGCCGCTTTTCGTGCCGGTGAGATCTTCATCCCGCAACCTTATACTTCTCTTTCTTACGATTTGTCAGGCGCTGCGAATGATCCGGCCCTGTGCCTTTTTGCAGGTTCACATCGACCGTCACGCGTTCGTCAAAAACAAAGCACTCGCCTTCCCACATCGTCTCTTCGGCCGGCGTTTCTTCGAGATATTTCAAGATGCCGCCTTCGAGTTGATAGACTTCTTCGAAACCGATCTGTTTCATGTAGGGAGCAAATTTTTCACACCGAATACCGCCGGTGCAGAACATCGCGATACGTTTGTGTTTTTGCGGGTCGAAATTCTCCGCAATGTATTCTGGCAATTCGCTAAACTTTGTCGTGCCCGGGTTTATCGCACCGCGAAAGGTTCCGGATTGATATTCATAGTCGTTTCGCGTATCGAGCAAGATCGTCTCAGGCTCATTGATTATCCGATTCCAGTCCTCGGGCTTCACGTGTGTTCCCTGCCCGAGAGAGATATCAACCGGCTGCTTTAGCGTAACGATTTCCTTCTTTATCTTGACGTCGATCTTACGAAACGGCGGATTTGCGTGGTCAGATGATTTATAGACGACCTTTGTGGCAAGAATCTCTTCGATGCGTGTAATAAAAGCCTTGATATTCTCACTCTCGCCGCAGATCATTCCGTTATAGCCTTCGTCAGCGAGAATGATCGTCCCACGCACGTCGAGATCGAGCAAAACCTGCTTCAACTGCGAACGCAGCTCATCGAGCGGCCCAACGGCGGCCAATTCTTTGAACTCATAAAATGCGATTATCTGGATCATTGTCCCAACTGCTCGCCCACCTCGATCTTGACACCATTAAGAAAATCGCGAACCGTTATTCGCCGCTTTCCCTCGGCCTGAACCTCATCGACAAGTAACGCAGTGTTATCCCCACAACCAATCACAAGCCGATCTCCGGAGGCCTCGATAATCGTTCCTGCTGCGTGTGATCCCAACACTTCGGCCGATTCCGCGGTCCATAAAGTAAGTTTACCACCAAGAAACGAAGTAAATGATGATGGAAACGGCTGGAAACCGCGTACTCGGTGTGCGATCTGGCCTGCAGGCATTTCCCAATCAATCACCCCGTCCTCGCGCTTCATTATCGGCGCCAGCGACGCAGCGGAATGATCTTGTTCGACGGGCGTTAACGAATGAAAATTCGCGAGCGTTTCCGAGAGCAGGTCTGCACCGATAAACGAGAGCCGTTCCATCAGCTCAATAGAATTTTCGCGATCATCGATCGCCGTTGATCGTTGCATCAGCATGGCACCGGTGTCGAGGCCAACATCCATCTGCATCGTCGTCACGCCCGTCTCGGTCTCGCCATTTACTATCGCCCAATTTACCGGCGCGGCTCCGCGATATTTAGGCAGGAGCGAAAAATGCACGTTGATCGCTCCGTGCGAAAATGCCTTCAGGAAAATCTCGGGCAATATTCTTCCGTAAGCTACAACGACTGCGATGTCCGCATCATGAGCCTTAAACAGCTCGAACGCCTCGGGCGTCTTGATCTTAACCGGCTGGTGCACCGCGATACTATTGTTGATTGCGCACTGCTTGACGGGCGAAAATGTGACCTTATTCCCACGCCCCGACGGCCGGTCGGGCTGTGTGTAGATAGCCACGACCTCGTGCGCGTCAGCGATCAGCCGTTCGAGCGACGGCACCGCGGCCCTTGGGGTTCCCATGAAGACAATTCTCATCAAAAAGTGAAAAGTGCTAAGTCCATTTAGAACTTAACACTTACAGTATAAAACCTAAAGTAGCAGCTAACGGTGTTTTAATATCCGCAGTGATAATTCGAGCCGTCGAAAACCTTTGTCCACTTGCCGCCCGAACGCGAATAGACTCCAAATCCTGCGCCCTCAAACGAGGCTGTGTTCGTGAAGACCTCAGCCACGCCGTCGCCGTTCACGTCAAAAACATCGAGCAGCAGTTCGTGATAGATCCCTTCGTCGACATTCTTGATATCGCCGCTCATCACATTGGCTTGATCAACGGTGCGATATTCGTGATGGCCTAGAGCGTACTTGCCGCTGGTGCCTTTCGCTGCGATGAAAAACAGCAACGCACGCGTCAATTTGTCGACCTCGACCCAATATGATCCGACCATCTCGGCGGAGCCGTCGTTATCGATATCGAGAGCGGTAAGATTGTGATAACGCAGCACTTTCGGCGTTAGCTTCTGTCGGGCATATTCAGCCTTGACCAACACCTCGATCTCGTTGCGTTCGACATCGGTCGGCTTGCGACGATAGCTTGCGGCGGCCGATTTGCTCGCAGCATTGGTCGCGAGGCCCATTACAAATCCCTTGAGCGGTGTCTTCGCGGCCTTGGTCGTCACTGTGCCAATGTTTTTGCCACAGTCCGAGTTCGGACTTGATGATTTGACAGTAACGGTGCCGCTGTTTGCACCGCCAAATATCAGCCGATATGCCGTGCCGGCCTTGTAATAACTTTTAGTGAACGCCGAAATAATGCTGGCCTCATCGCCGCCGTCGGCCGGCTTTTCGAGCTTACCTTTATTAATATATGCGATCGGTTCGAGCCTTTGGCCGTCGTCAATGACCGCAAAAATGATCGGTTTCGCCGCCTGAGCGACAGGCTTGCCTTTTTGAGCCAAAACGGTAACGGCTACAAAGGACGTCATGATCAATGCAATTGTCACTCGCGAAAAATAGCTGTTCTTCATATTTGTTAAAGATTATCTCAAATCTTCTGAGCCGTCGATTTGCCCTGCATAAATTGCAGCAAATACTCGCGGCCGCCCGCTTTAGAATCGGTTCCGCTCATATTAAACCCGCCAAACGGATGGACACCGACGAGCGCTCCCGTGCATTTGCGGTTTAGATAAAGATTCCCGACATGAAAATCACGCCGTGCCCGTTCGAGCCTTTCCTGAGATGCAGAATACAAGGCTCCGGTTAGCCCAAATTCCGTATCATTCGCGATCTCAAGAGCATGATCGAAATCACGCGCCTTTATCACAGCCAGAACCGGAGCGAATATTTCTTCCTGCTCGATGGTCGCCCCCGGAGCGACGTTGTCGATGATCGTTGGCTCGATAAAATATCCGTTTGACTCGTCACCCGAGCCGCCGGTCAGCAATTCACCGCCTTCCTCTATACCTTTATTAATGTATCCGAGCGTATTGTCAAACGAACGCTTATTGATAACCGCCGCGACGTTCGTCTCGCCCTCGGTCGGCTGGCCAATGGTCAAATTCTTTGTCAGGGCGACGATCTTTCCCATCAGTTCGTCGTGAACTTTCTCATCCACGATCAGACGCGAACATGCCGAACACTTTTGCCCCTGATAACCAAATGCCGCCGCGACAACACCCGACGCAACGGCATCAAGGTCGGCAGCATCATCCGCCACGACAATCGCGTCCTTACCGCCCATTTCGGCGACAACGCGTTTGATCCAGATCTGGCCGGGACGAGCCTTCGCGGCTTCTTCGTTAATGTGCAGGCCGACGCCTTTTGAGCCGGTGAACGAGATAAATCGCGTCTTCGGATGCGTGACCATCGCTTCGCCGGTCTTTGCGCTGCCGCTGATAAAATTGACGACGCCGTGCGGAAGGCCGACCTCTTCGACCAACTCCATGAACTTCGCCGCGATCGTCGGCGAATCGGACGAAGGCTTGAGCACAACGGTATTTCCCGTAACCACCGCTGCCAAAGTCATGCCAGCCATGATCGCGAGCGGAAAATTCCACGGCGGGATCACAGCGGCGACGCCGAGCGGGATGTACTCAAACGTATTCTTCTCGCCCGGATAATGCGTTATCGGCTGCTCCTGCGACCAGCGCAGCATCTCGCGGCCGTAAAATTCACAAAAATCGATCGCCTCTGCCGTATCACCATCGGCCTCGGCCCAGGTCTTCGAAACCTCGAACACCATCCAAGCCGACAGCTCATGTTTCCGCTGCCGCATCAGGTCGGCGATCTTGAAAAGGTACTCGGCACGCTCGGCCGCAGGCGAGTTCTTCCAGGTTTTGAATGCCTCGTTCGCCGTCGTAATAGCTTTCTCAACCAGCGAAGTGTCCGTATCACCTTCCGAAAACACACCGACGACCTCGTCCCTCCTCGCTGGATTAAAACTATTGAATTTATCGCCTAGCGAGATCTTCTTGCCGCCGATAACGATCGGATACTCACGCCCAAGCTCGCCGCGCACCTTCTCGACCGCGGCCTCCATCGCCTCAGAATTCTCCGGCTTCGAGAAGTCTGTAAAAGGTTCGTTGCGAAATTCGTCTAATGTTCGTTGTGTCTGCATAAGAACTTCAATTATTACTACGCGGCCTGCAACACCGCAACGTGTTTCGGTTCGGGAAACGCCTTGCCATCCTTCTTAATGATCTCTACCCACTCATCCACCACCTCAAGAAGCTCTTCGAAAACTGCAATCGAATCCTCTCCATGGACGCCGCCACCGAACAATTCCGGGCAGATTCCTATGAAACAATTGTCCTCATCGCTCCAGTAGACAATCTTTTCGTATCTATCAGCTATACTTCTCATTTCTTTGTGACCCGGCTAATAAAATCTTTCACTTCTTTTATCTGATATTTCTGAGCATCGGCTCCCGGCTTGCCGGAAAGAGTCAGGCGTTCTCCTGAAGGATGTTCCTAATTTCGATGGCTTCCTTTCCCACCGCGGTTGAAATAGCCTGCTCGTTCCAGTTCAGCAATCAGTTCCCGTATCTTCGGAGGCATACGAACTAAAATGTCACGCCGTAATACGCCGCGAACGCATTGTTCCCACGCCCCGAATTGCCGAAGCTATATCCGGTCGTCAGGTACTGGCGTTTTGTGACGGCGAAGTTCAACCCCGCCGAAGCGTATCCCAGCCGATTCTTGCCCGAGAACCAATCCGCGACGAACGCCACGCGGTCTACCAAAGGTTGGTTGACTCCTATAATGGCGCCCGTTCGGTCGCCGAAGTTGCTGCCGCCGCCGAAGACGTGGTATGCACCGCCGGTGACGGTCACTCCGTTTAGGGAATTTACGGTCTTGCTGGCGACGCCGTAGATCATGACGTGCGTCTTTTCGCCGTTTTGCGGCCGAATGTGCACAAACGCGACTGCTCCGCCCGAGATGGTTACGCCGAGGCGTTCGTTGCGATAGACGTTACGCTTGACGCTAAACTCGGCCTGCGAGCTCGTCTTGCTGCCGTCGTATGTCAAATAGAAATTCGAGCCTAGCTCGGTCTTGTTATCCAGGCCGTACGCGACGCGGTAGCCGTACGTTTGGTAGCCGCCGTCGCGGTACGAGACCGGTTTGGTAATAAAATCGCCCTCGACGCCCCACGAACCTTTCTGCAAAGTATCCGCCGTCGGAATATTGAACAAAGTCGTCTGCCCGCCGGCCACGCCCGAGACAAACAACACCGTGCACAAAAAGAAAGCCGCCCTAAACATAACGTTTCTCCTCCAAATTGGCACTCTTTCCAAAAACCAAAACCGCTCCGGGGCATCGGGCAGCCACAAACTATAAATTACCGCTATCTTAAACCAATCACACCATATTTTAAACGCAGAGACCGCTGAGCACGCAGAGTTTTTTAGATATGCTGAGTGCGGTTCGAAGATCTGAATAAATCTTCTCTGCGTCCTCCGCGATCTCTGCGTTAAAAACTGTCCTACCCAACCTGCCGGGCCATATCGCGCTGTTCCCATTCGTCGAGAAACTCCGGAAAGACAGCGGGCCCGTCTTCCTGCCATGCCACTACGAAGCGCGGCCGCTGGGAATCATTCGCGTGTTTGACGTAAGCGAGTATCAATGTCCAGCCTTCGCTAAGATATTTATTGAGTTCGCCGCTCGAAGCGAGCTCGGCGGTGAGCTTTGTGTCCTGTATGTCGTTCAAATCTAGTTCCACTTCCCTGTTTTTTGTAGAGTCTTGATCTTGCGTTTGGCTAGTTGGCGCTTTAGTGGCGTCATTCTGTCGAGAAAGACAATTCCGTCGCAATGATCCGTTTCATGCAGTATACACCTTGCGGCGAGATCGTGAACATCAATTTCCACCTGCTCGCCTTTTAAATTATGCGCCCTCGCAATAACACGCATCTCGCGTCGCACCGTCTGATAAAGCCCCGGAAACGACAAACACCCTTCGTCGCCCGTCTGTTCGCCCTCGACGTGGATAATTTCCGGGTTGATCAGCACATGCCGCTCCTGCGCATAGCCGTCGCGCTCCGGCGTGTCCATCACAAACAGCCTCCGCCCAACCCCAACCTGCGGTGCCGCCAGCCCAACACCACCCGCATCCTCCATCGTCACAAACATATCCGCCACCAGCCGCTCCAGCTCCTCGCCAAATTCATCGACAGGCTTCCCAACCTCCAACAAAACAGCCTCAGGATAATGAACTATCGGCAAGATCGGCATAAATTGTATTTTACGAAGATGCGGGCAGAATTGCGAGTGTAAACCACCCTGTAAAAATCCACGAGTCGTTTCTCTTTACTTTTCGCACTCAACGAGCCTATTATTCCTCACACACTAAATAAGGCTGATAAAGCAATGACAATACGAATTGGCAACATCTTTCTCGTTTTAGCAACCGCCATGGCTGTACTCACATTTGCTTGTGGGGAAACAGCACAGAACTCAAACGCAACGTCCTCTCAGTCTCCAACTCGTAGTCCTAGTCCTAGTCCCAGTCCCAGTCCCAGTCCTACTTCTACGCCGTCCGAGGAGGAGAAGAAGGAGATTGCCGAGAAGGTGGAGAAAGCAAGACTCAAGGCAATCGAAGATTACGTGTCGACAAATCATAAGGGGTGGACTTTGACGGGTACGTCGGCCGGATACTATGGTATGTGTCAACCAGATGAGCCATGCCATCTACATTTGAGTCAAGCTAATAGAAATAAAATTGAATCTGTTGTTTTGCGGGAATTTACGAAGAAAGATGGCTCGACGTATTGGCTAGTCTACGACATAAAACCATTTGATTTGGCGCAGGCTAAACTGGACGCGATCAGACAAGAGGAACGCGATGACATACTCGACAACCTTACAATAGATGAGTGCCAGTCCGTGATCGATGGCCTTGCCGAAGCCGCTTACGATCAAGAATACGAAGATCGATATGACTATAGAAACTAGGTGACTATATGGAGGAAATGCCTGACCAAACTGTTCCCACGACACCTCCGAATTTCATGATGCGGATCGGACAGTACGTTCGACTAAATCTGTATCGAATTGCAGTCATCACTTTGTTAGGTTCTATTCTTTTCTGCTATGTCGGGACGATGTTTCCGGCTCCCTATAATCTGCGTTATCAGTTCAAAAGGATGTTCTATAAACCTGTTTGGTTCTGCAATGACAAGACATATAGTTTTGCCGAGAAAAAACAAGGTGCTTGTAGTGGACATGGTGGGGTTCAGGGTCCTGCATACCCTCTGGAGAGACACTAAAGGGTGAATTTCCGAAACGGAGCATTTGCGTTGCTGGATTGCCTTGGGTTCGGGCTGTACAAATTGTGTCTCTGTTCAGTTTATGACGTAAGGCGATTAAGCTGGCTTATCATACTCTTTACAAATAGCCGTAAATGCCATTTCAAAGAGCGAATCAGGTTCAACGTCCTCAAATTTCGACAGGGTGCTTTGAAGTTTTTCGGATTCTTGACCGTTCTTAAAATGAGTAACAATCTTTCCTATGCGGATTTCTCGAATGTTGCATTTTGCCTCCAAGGAATACAAGGTGTAATCCTCTTTGGCGTCTTCAAAGTTTTTGATTTTCATCCAAAACTTAAAAGTGCTTGGTGCAAGCTTAACAACACTTTCCGTTTGGTAACTGTAAACCAAGGTCGCCCTGTTCTTCTCGTCAGTGAATAGCTTAAGCAGTTTCCATCCTTTACCAATTGACACCTGCGTGCCGTCCGATGCCAGAACCGGTTCTTGTCGTTGCTGACTAAGACTTGATACAGAACATCCAAGAAAAAGGATCACTACCGCCAATTGTCTTTTCATAATGCGATAAAAGTAACATCAAAAGGTTCGCGTTGTAAATCCGGATCTAAGGGCGCCCAAATCACTAACGTACGAGCCGATTAATGGCGTCACCGTCGTTCGAGATTTTCATAATATAGTCCTCCGTAAGTTCGTCAATTTCCGATCTGTCGAAGGTGACATCAATCGGTCGAGTTTTGGGCATCTCTCCTGGCGTTTCCGACATATGGCTGCGCATTATTCTAAGGGAAATAACTGAATTAGAGTTCAAGCGACTTCCGTTTTGGTCTACCTTTTCAACTTCGTTAAGCTGCTCGCGCATCGCACTAAGACTCGAAGTACCCATCATAAAGACCTCTATGCCATTTTCATCGACTACTTTCAAATGAAATGACATTCCCATTATCAGGACATTGCGGAAAGGAGATTGTTCAGATTCCATAATGAGAATCTTAACGCAATATTGCCCTCGCCTAAAACGTCTGCGGCACTTCGCTTGACACGAAAACACTTTCCGTTCTATATTTCCCGCATCGCAATGTAGTGGTTTTCGGCGAGGTTGGGTTGGTTTGAAAGATCTTGTGGTTTTGGGGCGTTTGGTTTTGTGGGAATTTTCGCCTCTTGAACACTCGATCCGCGGCGGGCGACACGACGAACTCACATCCAGCTTTTGACGGAAACCTTCCCACGGACACGGACACGCCGAATTTTGACTGCCACGCCCGTTCTTCTCACAAAATTCCCGTAAATACAGAACAATATTGAGTTTTACGAACAAATCGGCGAATGCAAAACGGGATTTGAACGGCCCCAACGACGATTTGAGCGGCTTAAATTTAAATTTGAAACACTCCAATGACGATTTGAGCCAGATAAATTTAAATTTGAAACGCTCCTACGACGATTTGAGACGGATAAATTTAAATTTGAAAGGCTCCGACGGCGATTTGAGCCGCTTAGATTTAAATTTGAAATGCTCCTACAACGATTTATCTCGCTCAAACAATTGAATATTTCATTCCAACGACCGTAGATATAATTCCCACAACCGAATACTTCGTTCCTACAGTTGTAAATTTCGTTCTCGCAACTGAATATTTCATTCTTTCCGGCTTCAGCCGAAATTGAGCTAAAGCCCGGGATCATTTTATGGAGCCCTGACCACTAGCTGAAGCAAGTGGCAATTCATTTCAGACGCCAAAACAAAACTCTGTTAATAGCAAGTACAGATGTCCGGATTAGTTAGCACGTTAGATGTCCGGTTTGTTGTTTTTG
>JANPDK010000113.1:0-16498 GCA_031431415.1 Acidobacteriota bacterium
GGTTTTTTATTATCCGCCCATCCCACCGGCTGGCGGCCCGCCTGCGGACCGGCGGCGGTCGCTTGTTTGTATGCACGGCGGGCGATCCTGAGTTTGTCCTCGGCGGTTCGGGCCATTCCGTCTTCGTCGATCAGGCCGATAACGACGCTTGCACCGAACTCTTTCGCGAGGCCGAGCACTTTCAAAAATCGTGGCTCACCGTCTTCGTAATTCGTTGAATTTAATATAGATTTGCCGCCCGCGTGTTCGAGGCCGGATTCCATCTTTTCCCATTCGGTCGAGTCGAACATCAACGGGATCTTGACCGCCGTTGCAAGCCTCGCGGCCAGTGTGTGCATATCAGCAACGCCGTCGCGGCCAACGAAATCGACATTGACATCGAGAATATGAGCACCTTCTTTTTCCTGCGATTTGGCGAGATTGACGAGCCCATCCCAGTCCTCGGCGTCGAGCAGATCGCGCATCCTTTTCGAGCCGGAAGCATTGACGCGTTCGCCGACGATCAGGAACGAAGCGTCCTGCGTATAAGGCTGTTGAAAATAGATCGACGAAGCCGACGGTGCAAGCTTGGCATTTCGCTCTTTCGGAGACATTCCGCCGACTCGCTCTATCACCTGCCGCAAATGCTCCGGCGTCGTGCCGCAGCAACCGCCGACGATATTTGCACCGAAATCGCGTGCAAAATGCTCGACCTGTGCGGCAAAACTCTCCGGCGTCTCGTCATAATGCTGTTGCCCGTCCTTCACCTCGGGCAAACCGGCATTCGGAAGCACGGAAACAGGGATCGGCGAATTTTCGCAAAGATGCCGGAGACTATCGGCCATCTGCTTCGGCCCGGTTCCACAGTTCATTCCGATTACATCGATCGGAAACGGTTCAAGAGCGGTCAAGGCCGCACCGATCTCGGTTCCATTGAGCATCGTGCCAAAAACTTCGATCGTGACCTGTGCTATCACAGGAATTCGGATCTTGTGCTTTTCAAAATGCTCAAAAATGGCCGCAAGCGCAGCTTTGGTTTGTAGAAGATCCTGACAAGTCTCCACAAGCAACAGATCGCTGCCGCCGTCGACCAGACCACGAACTTGTTCTCGATAAGCGTCTTTCAACAACGGATAAGTGATGTGCCCAAGGGTCGGGAGCTTAGTTCCCGGCCCGATCGAACCGGCGACAAAACGTGGTTTGTCATACGTCGAATAGTCGCTCGCCATCCGTTTAGCGACCTGTGCTGCCTTTAGATTAACGTCGTACGTCTTATCGGCGATCCCAAACTCAACCAGCACGACCTCGCTACCGCCAAAGCTGTTGGTCTCGATCACGTCGCAGCCGACATCCAAGAAGGCCTTGTGCACCGACTCGATTGCGTCGGGCCGCGTGTAAAGCAGATTCTCCGAACAATTCTCAAACGCCGGCCCGCCCCATTCATCGATCGACAGATCGAGCGCTTGCAAATACGTACCCATCGCACCGTCAAAGACGATGATCTTTTCTTTCAATAGCTCGAGGAATGCACTCATAAATCAAAAAACCCTGTGCCAACAAGCACAGAGTTTCATCAGATCTTTTGGTCAACTCATGCTGTTTAGCCGCTTATTTTACGTGGCCGCAAGTTGCAATAACTCACCACATTTACCAAAACAAATTGTAACCAAATATGTGTCAATTGTCGAGCATTGGAAACTACGGATCGGGACGGACGGATAGTCCAGACTTTTCAACTAAATATGCCACCCCGGAAAAAAGGTTGCAAGCTTCTTTTTGGGGCTCCGTTCTCTTGGTACAGGACACGCGTGACCTGATAGTCACAAACAAATAATCAGGAGAAAAAAATGAAAAACTATTGTTTTAAGAGCTTGAATGCTCTTTTGTTTATCGCCGCATTCGGCGTTATTGGGATCGTAAATAGCACGACGCGGGCAGCACCGCCGCCGGCACCTAATCTGAGCGTTCTGACATGGCAAGGCTCATCTACGCCGCTCATCGAGTCGCCCTATCAATATACGACTCGTGTTAAGAATATCGGCAATCAAACGGCTCAGAGTGTGACCATCACAGTCGAGTTTCCGCTGACGGCGACCAGCCCAACGCGGCACATCCTCGGCAAACTTTCCGGCGTTCAGACAAGCTCTGGCACTTGCTCGATCGTCTCGAACAAGGTCGTCTGCAATGTCGGCAGTCTTGGAAACAATCAAACTAAGCAGGTGAGCTTTACCTTCGAGTTTCAGGTCGCCACGACTGCCCCGACGCTCAAAACAACTGCCACAACAACGAGTGCGAACGAACAGAATGCGAGCAACAATACGCTCTCATTTACACCGGCCGTTCGTTATCCGGATAATGTCATCACTGGCGACCGATATCTTGTTACGAGCTGCACCGGCACCGGCTTGACCTCATTCTACGAGTGCGAGCTCTTCCCGAGCTCGCAGCAGAGTTTCGAAATGGACATGATCTCAGGCGGCACTATTTCGATCCCTGTCGCTCCGACATACACAGGGATCTGGGATCAAAACAGCCTTCCGCTCAATAAAACACTGCACTTCACCATCGACGGCGGCAGCGGAACGGAAGCCGATTTCAATGGCTTTGCGACCAGCTCGACCTGTTTTGAAGGAATAACCGTATTTCCCCAGAACAGCAACTACAACGCTGCTTACCGCGTTTGCGAACAATAGGCCCGGCCTAGGCGAAACAAATCGAGGCCGCCCGCAATCGGGTGGCCTCGACATTTTGGGAACAAACCAGCTTCCCAAGCGTTTACCTATATTACAGGCCCTAGTTTGGGGACACAGGCCTGATATTCGACATAATAAATCAAAGGCGGGCCACCTCTCGGCCCGCCATTTTTTTGTCGGGAAATCTCAGACTAAATATCGTAGTACATCGAGAATTCGAGCGGATGTGGACGAAGACGCAGAGGTGTGATCTCGTTTTCGCGTTTGTACGTGATCCAGCGTTCGATGAGCGCCGGGGTGAAGACATCGCCTTTTAGGAGGAATTCGTGATCGTCCTCAAGGGCTTTTAGGGCTTCGTCGAGGCTGCCCGGGAGCGACGGGACATTTGCCAGCTCTTCGGGCGGCAGATCGTAGATATCCTTGTCGAGCGGCTCGCCGGGATCGATGCGGTTTTGGACGCCGTCGAGGCCGGCCATGAGAAGGGCGGCGAACGTAAGGTACGGGTTACACGACGGATCGGGCGGACGAAATTCGAGGCGTTTGGCCTTTGGCGACGACGAGAACATCGGGATACGGACGGCGGCCGAGCGGTTGCGGGCCGAGTATGCGAGATTTACCGGTGCTTCGAAGCCGGGGACGAGACGTTTGTAGCTATTGGTCGTCGGTGCGGCCAGAGCGACGAGCGCCGGAGCGTGTTTGAGCAGACCGCCGATGTAGAATTTTGCCATCTCAGACAAACCTGCGTATTGGTCGCCCGCAAACAGCGGCTTACTGTCTTTCCACAGAGACTGGTGACAGTGCATTCCCGACCCGTTGTCGCCATAGATCGGCTTCGGCATAAAGGTAGCCGACTTGCCGTGAGCGTGGGCGGTGTTTTTGACTACGTATTTGAAGAGCTGCAGGCTGTCCGCGGTGTGCAACAGATTCGAGAATTTGAAATCGATCTCACACTGTCCGGCCGTTGCGACTTCGTGGTGGTGGCATTCGACGTCGATGCCGACATCGCCTAGGATCATCGAGATATGGTTGCGAATGTCGATCAGCGTATCGAGCGGAGCGACCGGTACGTAACCTTCTTTCGGCCGGATGTGATAGCCGTTATTGAGAACATCGCCTCCTTCGCGGCCGCTGTTCCAGTGGCCTTCCTCAGAATTGACAAAAAATCCGGCCGAGTGTTGATTATTGTGATATCGGGCTTCGTCGAAGATGAAAAACTCTGCCTCGGGGCCGACGTTGATGGTGTCTGCGATGCCGGTGAATTTCAGATAGCTCTCGGCACGCACCGCGACGCTGCGCGGATCGAGCCAGTAACCTTCTTTGGTGATCGGGTCGACTGCATTTGCGATGAGGCAAAGCGTCGTGTCCTCCGTAAACGGATCGACCCAAAATCGTGACGGATCGGGCACGAGCAGCATGTCCGACTCGTGGATCGCCGCCCAGCCTCTAAGCGAGGACGCATCGAATCCAAATCCGTCCTCAAAGCTATCCTCTGACAACTGGCTGATCGGAAATGTAAGATGATGCCAGGAACCGATAAGATCGGTAAACCTAACCGAAACAAACCGCGCCTCGTTCTCTGCGGCATAAGTCAATACATTCTTGGGTTTCATTAAGTCTCCTAATAAATTGTGTGTTAATATCGGCGATCAAGAACGAAATTTTATTATGGCGAACGCCTAAGGCAAAAGATGCACAGTGTCTGACGGAGATTGGTCTGCATTCTGACAAATTTGTAGGATAATTAAACCCATGAAAATTGCAGCAATTATATTTACGGCCGTCGTGGCATTTGAACACTTGGCGATTCTCGTCCTCGAGATGTTCTTCTGGGACCATCCGATCGGACGCAAGATGTTTGCCATGACCCCCGAGGTTTCATCAGCTTCGGCGGTGCTGGCAATGAACCAAGGTCTTTACAACGGTTTTCTGGCCGCCGGTTTGATTTGGGGATTGCTGGCTGCAAGACGTGATGTCAAACTCTTTTTTCTCGCATGTGTCGTCGCCGCCGGCGCGATGGGCGGCGTTACAGCAAAAACGTCGATCCTTTTGACCCAAGCCTTGCCCGCATTGGTGGCAATGCTGCTAATTCTGACAAATCGGGACAAGGTTAGTCCGATCGGGCCGCTCTCAACAGAAATAAAACCTGATAAAATAGCCGTATGATGATTTCAAAAATATGTGCCGCACTTTGCCTTTTTACCGTGCTATCGGTCAACGCGACCGCTCAGATGCTAAACGCAGACGAGCGGAAAATTATTGATTTTGTCGACAAAAATAACGACAAAGCAATAGCTTTGATCGAGCAAACGGTCAATATATCGAGCCCAACTGAGAATCTCGCCGGTGTAAAAAATGTGGGCATGGTTCTCAGCCGCGAACTCGCCGCGATTGGCCTGACCGCGAAATGGATCGACATGCCAGCCGCACAAAAGCGTGCCGGCCATCTCGTCGCAGAAACAAGCGGTTCCAAGGGCAAACGGCTATTATTGCTCGGTCACCTCGATACGGTGCTAAAGGGTGAGACGTATCGGCGCGATGGTAACACGGTTTACGGAACGGGCGTCGGCGATATGAAAGGCGGCAATGTCGTCGCCGTCTATGCTCTCAAGGCTCTTCACGCGGCCGGCGTGCTCAAAGATACGCAGGTGATCGTGATGTTCACCGGCGATGAAGAAAATTCATGCGATCCGGTCGAGATCTGCCGAGGTGACATGATCGCGGCGGCAAAACGGAGCGACGTTGCGTTGAGCTTTGAAGGAGCTGTAAGAAACACAGCAACGGTCGGGCGAAGAGGTTCGAGTTCGTGGCGGATCGAGGTCGAGGCAAAAACCGGGCATTCGAGCCAGATATTTCGCGAATCGATGGGCAATGGCGCAATATTCGAGGCATCGCGCATACTCAACGAATTTCGCACTCAGCTCGGCGGCGAAAAATATCTGACTTTTAACCCGTCCTTTTTTGTCGGCGGCACCACCGTGACGACTCAAGGCCCCGATGGCACCGCTTCGGGTAAAACCAACGTCGTTCCCGCAAAGGTTGTCGTTCGCGGCGACTTGCGATTTATCAGCGAAGAACAAAAGGAAAAAACTCGCAGCCGAATGCGCGAGATCGTCGCCAAAAGTCTTCCGGGGGCAAAAGCGACGATCACATTCGAAGACGGCATCCCCGCGATGACGCCCGTTGAAGGCAACTACACATTGCTAAAACAGCTCGACCAGATCAGCCGCGATCTCGGCTTCGGCCCGGTCGAAGCCCTGGACCCCGGTGACCGAGGCGCCGGCGACATCGCCTTCATCTCCGGCATCGTCCCCGGCCTGGACGGCCTAGGAATCGGCGGCGGCCAAAATTCCCACGCCAAAGGCGAATCCGCCAGCGTCGAGAACCTCGCGATGCTTACGAAAAGAGCAGCTTTGTTGATATACCGGTTGACGCGGTAATCTTGTGGAGCAAAAACTCGCCCGATGCTCTACGACCAATACGTCATTGATGATCTTAAGAACCGTGCCGATCTGGTGCGGATAATACAGCCGTATGCGGCGGATCTGAAGAAGAAAGGGGCGAATTGGATGGCGTGTTGTCCTTTTCATCAGGAAAAGACACCTTCGTTTTCGGTGAACCCCTCGAAGGGCTTTTATAAGTGTTTTGGTTGTGGAAAAGGCGGGACGGCGTTTAATTTTTTGATGGAGATGGAAGGATTGAACTTCCCTGAGGCCGTCAAGCGCGTCGCCGAGATCAGCGGTGTGATGCTGCCCGAACCGGTCGATGACGCGAGCTACGAACGGAGTAAAAAGCAACGCGAAGAGAAAAAACAGGTGGCCGATCAGGTCATCGAGGTAAATCAGGTCGCTCTCGAATATTGGGAAAACGAGCTGCGAGGCAAGAGTAAAAAGGCGAAGGAAGCTCGTGCGTATCTCGAACAGCGAGGCATCTCCGAAGACATTCAGAAGCAGTTTCGAATGGGCTTTTCGCCTGATAGTTGGGACGGGATGCTCGGAGTTTTGCGAGATTTCGGTGCTGATGAAAAGCTGATCGCAATTTCAGGGCTTGTTTCGGTGAATGAAGAAAAAGACCGTGTTTTTGACCGCTTTCGTGGGCGAATAATGTTCCCGGTGCTCGACGTGAACGGCCGTCCGGTTGCCTTTGGCGCCCGTGCGATGGGCGACGATCAGCCAAAGTATCTCAATTCGCCCGAGACGCCGGCGTACACAAAAGGCGAGCATCTCTACGGCCTCTTTGAGGGCAAAGACGCGATACGCAAACGTAAATTCGGGATTTTAGTTGAAGGCTATCTCGATCTCATCGCTCTCGCACAATTTGGGATCACAAATGTCGCTGCCAGCCTCGGAACGGCATTCACACCTGAACAGTCTAAGCTTCTGAGCCGCTTCACAAAAAGCGTCGTGATCAACTACGACGGTGATCAGGCCGGAATTAAGGCCGCACGGCGTGCGATCGAACATTTGTTGCCGCAGGAATTCGATATCAAGGTGCTCGTGCTGCCCGACGGCAAAGACCCTGACGATTTTGTGCGTGAGAATGGAATGAAAGCGTACGATCAGCTTCGCGGCAAGGCCGAGCCGTTCCTGGCATTTGCTCTGCGGGCTGCAACGACCAGTCGCAACATTGCAAACGCCAAGCAAAAGGCCGAGGCAATTGAGGAGTTTCTTCCGGTCATTTCGACGATCCGAAATCACATCCAACAACGTGAAAGTTTCGATCAGGCTATGGAATATTTCCATATCGACGACGCCGCTCTCAAGCGTGAACTGTGGATGTCCGCCTCAAAGGGACAAACAGGTGACGCCGGACAGATCACGCAGCGAGTATCTCGTGCCGCGAGGGCTAAGATTACGGTTGCCGAAACAAAGCTACTTGAGTCTCTAGTATTCGATAGGGAGTTGAGAGAATTGATATTCCCAATCATCGAAACCAGTGATTACGAGAATCTCGCCACTGCAGAGCTGTTCCAAGCATTTATCGCGATTCATGCAGAAAAACAGGCGATAGAACCGGAAACACTGATGAATCATATCGGCGACGACGAGTTAATGCTGGACGTAGCCCATAAGCTCCTCCAGACCACTCCGAAACGCCGCCCGGACGAAGCCGTAGACGATGTCTACTTAGAGGCTACAAAGCAGGTTTATACCGTACGCGGGTTAGCCATCGAGAACAGGATCAGAGAAATCAGTCGAGAGTTGCGACTAGCCGAACAGGATGGCGATTCCACTCGCATAACTGACCTCGTGAAGGAACAGATCGAACTTCAACGAATTCATTGGGATGTTACAAACAAGAAATGGTAGATTTTGTGATATACTTTACGATTTGATTCCGGCACCGCCGAGTGAAACTATTATTGGCCCTAAAACGTTAATAAATATATTGCGAACAACGATTTAGGCGGTGTTCTAATCAAATCGCATTTATTCATAATATGCCCGATTACGACGAAAAAGAAGACTTAATGGATCGCCTGATGGCCCTCGGCAGGCGGAAGAAAGGGTTGAGCCTGGACGAATTGCATCGCCAGATGCCCGAGAACATGTTGTCTGCCGACGACATCGAAGACGTTTTGGAGCGCCTCGAAGGCGCAAATATCTCTGTTGCCGAAACTGACGCACAGCTTTTAGAACGTGCATCGACGATGGCTCTCGATGACGAAGAAGAAGAAACCCCGGACGAAGAAGATCTCGATCTCGACCTTTCGGCAGGCGTGCTCGACAAGTCGAACGATCCGGTTCGCCTTTATCTTCGTGAGATGGGAATCGTGCCGTTGCTCAATCGCGAGGGCGAGGTCGCCATCGCGAAACGCATCGAGCGCGGCCAGATCCACACTCATAAGGCCATTGCCCGATCGCCAATCGCCGTTGAGCGTTTGCTAAAAATCGGTGACGATCTTGCCGTTGGCAAGGCGAGCATTCGCGAGACTGTCGTTTTTAGCGAACAGGCCGAGATCTCGATCGAGGAAGACAAGGCCGAAGAGTATCTGCGTTGGACACTTGAGGGTATCGAGAGCATTCGCGGGAATTTTCAGACGACCCTCAAATCGTGGATCGCGCTGATTGCCGAGACCGAAAAAGCTGCTGGGAAAAAAGGTAAGAAACTGCTTCGTCTGCGACGCCAGACAGCCCGTTTACGGCTCGATATCGCACTTGAGATCAAGCATCTTAATCTGACCGAGCGTTCGCGCCAAGTTCTTATTGCTTCCATTCGAAAGGTGGTTGACGATATCAAGAAAGCCGAACGCAGTATCGCTAAAGCCAAAGAAAAACTTGAGAAAAAGCCGCCAACTGCTGAAAGGAAAGAGGTAAACGCCAGGGTCGCAGAGGCCAAGGGCATTGTCACAGCGATCGAAGAAAAATATCGCCTTCCGGTCGTTGAGATCAAGCGTTCGTTCCAGACGATCACGGTCGGCGAATTTGATACCAATAAAGCGAAACGAGAATTGGTCGAGGCCAACCTTCGTCTCGTTGTTTCGATCGCGAAGAAATATACGAACCGCGGGCTACAATTCCTCGATCTAATTCAGGAAGGCAACATCGGTTTGATGAAAGCGGTAGATAAATTTGAATGGCGTCGCGGATATAAATTTTCGACCTACGCGACGTGGTGGATTCGCCAGGCGATCACTCGTGCGATCGCCGATCAGGCCCGCACGATCCGCATTCCGGTCCACATGATCGAGACGATCAACAAGCTCATTCGCACCTCGCGCTTGCTTGTTCAGGAACTCGGCCGCGAACCAACGTCCGAAGAGATAGCAAAGCGGATGGACATTCCCGTCTCGAAAGTGCGAAAGGTCCTAAAAATCGCTCAGGAACCGATTTCGCTCGAAACCCCGATCGGCGAAGAAGAAGATTCGCATCTCGGAGATTTTATCGAGGACAAATCGATATTGAATCCGGCGGAGTCGGTCACCTTCTCAAACCTGCGTGAAATCACTGACGAAGTCCTCGCGACGCTCACGCCGCGTGAGGAAAAGGTCATCAAGATGCGTTTCGGACTCGGAAACACGGGCTCAGAGCATACTCTCGAAGAAGTCGGTCAGCACTTCGCGGTTACACGCGAGCGTATCCGCCAGATCGAGGCCAAAGCCTTGAGAAAGCTACGCCACCCGTCGAGATCACGTCGGCTGAAGGCGTTCTTAGAAGGTAAGCCTTAGAAAAAAGCAAAAGCGGTTCGTGAAAAACGAGCCGCTTTTTATTCTTCGGTGAGTATTTTTTTTGCCGCCAGAATGCCTTCGCTAAGAGAAGTAACCGCCCCATCCATTTGCAACTCATAGACCGCATCGAGGATCTGTTTGAACAGCGGCCCTGGCTCCAGACCTAGCTCGATCAGGTGCCTTCCCATCAATATCGAGTCGGGAGCTTTCTTCTCGATTTGTAGCTCCCGGATCTTTTCGATAAACCATTCCTGCGCGGCCGAATCAAACCATTTTTCTTTCGGGAGCCACTCGGGATTACGTCCGAGGCTGTCAGCCTTCGCAACCCGATAGAGCAGATCGGCTTCGACTTTACGCGCCAGACGACGAAACGCCCCGTCGCCTACCGGTGATTTCGCACCATAGTATTCGCCTGGTTTCAGGTGATATTTGACAAGTTGGACGATCTGGTTTCGTACATCGTAACCGTCAAGAGTGTAAAGGCCGAGCGTATCGAGGAATGAAAGTGTTGGCTCGACGCCGGCTTCATCATGGCCGCGCGAACGCGTTTTACCATCGATGAATTCCGTCGTCGATGGTTTGCCAAAATCGTGCGCCAGCGAGCCGAGCATCACCGCAACCTGTCGTGGGTAATCGAGCTCATCGATCAGCTTTCGAGCCTCGTCAACGACCATCAATGTATGAACATCGACATCGCCTTCGGGGTGCCACGCCGGTTCCTGCGGCACACCGACAAGATCCTGCATCTCGGGAAAAAGCTGCTCGGTCACGCCAAGATCGTACAGCCATTTCAGGCCGATCGAAGGACTTTTTGCCCGAAGCAATAGCTTCTCAAATTCGCCCCAGATACGTTCTTTTGGCAGGTCTGTCACGTCGATTGTTTTGCAGACTTCAACCGTTTCCGTCTCGATATCAAACTCAAATCTCGCCGCAAACTGTGCCGCACGCAGAACACGCAAACTGTCCTCCGCAAATGTCTCACGCGAGACCATACGCAAAACGTTACGTTCGATGTCAGAGCGTCCGTCAAACGGATCGATGACCTCGCCGGACAAGATGTCCTTGAGAATCGCGTTCACCGTAAAGTCACGCCGCGAACATGCCTCCTCGAAGGACATATCCGGGTCACCCTCTATCGCAAATCCACGATGGCCGGCCCCGACTTTTCGTTCACGTCGCGGGATCGAAACGTCAAGGTCGTTGCCGATCTTGTAAACCGTAAATGCCTCACCCACAGCATTTACCTCACCAAATTTGCTGACGATCTCAAGCAATTTCTCAGGCTCGACGCCATAGACCTCGACATCCCAATCCTTCGGCTCAACGCCCATCAGTTCGTCGCGAACGCACCCGCCATTGAGCATCGCCCGCCCGCCGTATGAGCGAATGGTTTCCGCCAGTTTTACGATCTTGTGAGGCAGACGTTTCATGATCCACAAAGAAAGCGAGGGCTGCGTCTCCCACACCGCAGCCCTCTATTCGGCAAGCCTTACTTCTGGCGAAGTTTGGCAAGCCTAATACTAATACTACACACAACTCATGGATTCACGGTGACGAGGACGATGTCCGACAACAGGCCGTAGGGCTGGTTGTTTTTGAATAGCTGGATGCGGGCCTGCAGTTGGGTCGGCTGGCCGGGCGTCGGAGGCGTGGCGACGTTTTCGCCTGCTTTTCCGGTGCCGGTTTCGGCGAGCGTCCAGTTTGTGACGGCGACGGGCGATGTCGAAAGTTTCCACATATCGGACTGCCCCCGGTTGCCGATTATAAACGCAAACATATTGCCCGACTGGGCCGGAAATGTTTCGAGCGTCGGTTTGACGGTGCCGGGAGTGGGGGCGCTCGGGCTTGGGCGGATGATTCCGAGAGCGATGCCGATCTCCTCGTCGTAAGCCGGGCCTTCTTCAAACCTGCGGTTGGCCGAATTGGTTATGTGCAGAATGCCCGAAAGAAGCGGAAACGGCGGCACATAGGCGGGCGTTGTCGGCACCGGCGCTACGGGCTCGCCAACCGCGCCTCTTAAGACCTGATCCTTGATGCCAAAAGCCGTCTTTTTATTCGCGTCACAAAGTTCGCATTGATCGACGAGCGATGACAAAATCGCCAAATGCTCGTTGACCCGCGTAATATCCGCCGCCGTCGCCCCGACCTGCGCCTGATACACCGGCAAATTCGCCTTCTGCAATGTCAAACACTCGATCGCTTCTGCAATAGTCCTTAATGCCATTATTTTTTCTCCTTAGATTGATTTTTGTCCAACGCCAGCATGCGCCCGCGAGTATTCTAGCCGAAAAACGTACAAAATTAAACCTCATTCCGAGCAACGCTGTCTGCGTCGTATGACATAGAGTCTGCGTCGTTTGCACGGAGTCTGCGTCGTATGACATAAGTCTGCGTCGCTTGCACAGAGTCTGCGTCACCTGACATGGAGTCTGCGTCGCTCGCACAGAGTCTGCGTCGCTTGCACGCTGTCTGCGTCGCTTGCACAGAGTCTGCGTCGTTTCACGAGCGTTCAAACCGCCGCAATTCCGCTACTTCTCCTTACAAATATCCGCGTCCCTGTTCGACGCACATACCAGACGCGTCAGCGCGTCGATCCTCCCATCCTGCCGCACAATCACCTTCTTCTGCTCCTCAATCTGCACCTGTTGTTCCTTGACCGCGTTGATGAGCAGTAGATTGAGCCTCTCGTATTTCACGCCTTCGACCTCGCCCTTGCTGTTTGTAAAGACAAACGACGGATCAACTTTCGCTACATCCTCGGCGCCGAGACCGATATCGTAGGCGCCGCCATCCTTCCAGTTGTAGCTGATCGGACGAAGATGACGGAGAATGTTTAATCCGTCCGAAAATGCCTGCACGTTGGTCTTCCATCGCAGACTTGACGCCCCGCATTGCAGCAGATCGCCCGCGCCGCTAAAGCAGACCTGGGCAAACGAGGCTTCGAGCGGGATCGAACCAATGCGTGCACGCCCGTTCACTTCGAGCTTTCGGTTCGGCGAGGCTGTGCCGATGCCAACATCGCCGGATGAATTAACCACCATTAGCGTAGATCCGGTCGTCGTTGCCATCTGCCACAGCCCGGCGTCCGTAACGTTCTGTAAATAACCAAGGTTGGCCGTTGAATTAAATAGGTCGAACCGAGCGGCACTCGATGAACTGAATACGCCATTTCCGGCAACGGTTAGTTTTGCTGTCGGGGCGGTTGTCCCGATACCGACATTTGTATCCGCCGTAGCTCCATTTTGTCCGTTGATACTGCCGAGCACGAGCGAATTGCTCTGCGCAACAAGCGCGCGATGGCCGATCGCATTAGCGTTAGTAAGGTTACTGGGCCCCACATTAGCGAAAGAACCGATGATCGTATTGTTATTCCCCGCCTGGTTAAAGGCACCGGAAGCAGCCCCGAAAAATGAGTTGCCGCCCGAAAAGGTTAAGCTACCGGCGGAAGTCCCGAAAAACGAGTTGTTAGCGCCTGTCTGGTTGTTGATTCCGGCAGAACGCCCGAAAAACGAATTGAAACTGCCGCTCTGGTTGTTGGCTCCGGCATTCGCGCCGAAGAAGGCGTTTTGGGAGCCGGCCGCGTTCCCTCCGGTACCAGCTCCGGCAAACAGATTTTCGCTTCCAGCATTCGAGAGGATGCGACTGCCGCCGATACGATAGTCCGTCGTTGCGTCAAAAATGTCTGCTCTGCCCGTGCCGCTGATGTTAAAGCTGCTCCCGGCCTGCTGAAAGACAGTGTTTTGCACATAGTTTAAGCTTCCCGCCGTCGGCACTCGCTGGTCGGTCATCCTCGGATCGGTCGTCACGACGTACTGATTCGCCGCCACGCCGCCGAGATTCAGGGCATTTGTCGCGGTCGTCGCATTCGTAGCGTCAATGGCAGTCGTCGCATTCACGGCATTTGTGGCATTGGCAACTGCACCCGTGACATTGGCCCCAGCAATTGTGGCGGTGGTGATCAAACCCGTGATCTTGCTACCTGCGACATCGACGATCTTTGCGTTGGTGACGCTGTTGTCGGCGAGTTTCGGCGTCGTGACCGCTCCCGTGGCGATGGCCGTCGCGCTTTGTGTACCAGTCACGTCGCCCGACAAACTCCCGCTAAAACTGACAGCGGTCGTAGCGTTCGTGGCATTGGTCGCATTGGTCGCGGTCGTTGCCGTGTCGGAATTCAGGCTCTTGACCGCGTACGGAGCGCTTGTGATCGGCTGTCGGGGAGCGAGCGGTGTGAATGCACCGCCGCCTGTGGGCCGGACGCGTATTTCGAGGAATCGTCCGGCACCCGGAAATTGGCTGCCGAAGTCCAGCGATACGGCAAATATGCCGTTTGTCACCGCAACACTGCTTTGCGTGATCGTCGAGCCCAACTGCGCACCGCCGCTCACCGCGTCAAACAGCGCAAACTCAAAATCGTGGTTGCCATTGGCTACAACCCCACTCGAATTCAAACTACCCTGATATGTAAACCCCGTAGTCTGTGCCATATTGACCGGCACAAAGATCCCGATCGCCAGAACCAAACCGAAAACAATAGATAACTTGCTTGTCATGATTCTCTCCCCCCAAAACTAATTGTCTCGTCGCAGACCTAACGAATACCACAGTTCCGGGGAAATTACTATCAATATTGAGGACAGATCGCCGCCAAAATAGTTCCCCACTTGCTGAGCGCGTCACAAGCCGTAATGTCGGCATAAAAAATTCGTAATATTTCCGGCTCCAACATAAATGTATATTCGCCTCGCCTTTGTGAAATCTCTATGAAATCCTTTATACTTCCGATGTTCGTGGGACGATAAAGTATTGAATTCACCTGCGCCGATATGCGGCGGTGACATGGGCGCGATCTTTACCAATGGTCGTGCCTTAATTTCGTTTGGTATGGTATGAGTTCCAATAAACCTTCGGGCAATGGTGGCGTGAAAGGCTGGTTTATGAAGGGTGTCGAGCGCCCGGAGGCTCCGCACGCGGGCCAGGGCCATGATCACAGACACTCCTGGTGGCAGGTGATGTGCCTGACCGGCGTCGATTATTTCTCCACCCTCGGGTACCAACCCAGTATCGCGTTCGCCGCCGCCGGTGTCCTTTCGCCGATAGCGACGCTGATCCTTGTTCTACTGACGCTTTTCGGTGCGTTGCCGATCTACAATCGAGTCGCCGCCGAAAGTCCGCACGGGCAGGGGTCCATCGCGATGCTCGAATCGCTGCTGTCACGTTGGAAGAGCAAGCTTTTTGTCCTCGCCCTTCTCGGTTTTGTTGCTACAGATTTTGTCATTACGATCACACTTTCGGCCGCCGACGCCTCCGAGCACGTCATTCACAATCCGTTCATCGAAGAGCATCTGCCGCAGATCGATCATCCGATCATGGTCACCGTGGTGCTGATCGGCGTGCTGTCCGCTATATTCCTAAAGGGGTTTAAGGAAGCGATCGGCATTGCGGTCGTGCTCGTGATCGGTTATTTGGCCCTCAACGTTGTTGTCGTCGCTGTAGGAACATATGAGATCGCGATGCACCCGTCGCTGCTGCAAAATTGGAGGGAAGCCGTTTTTGCCAACGCGAATGGAGGCGGCACCAGAAGCATATTCGTGATACTCGGCCTATCGCTGCTGGTTTTCCCAAAACTCGCTCTCGGTCTTTCCGGCTTCGAGACCGGCGTCGCGGTGATGCCGCTCATTAAGAGCCCAAATCGCATTGACAAGACACGAAAGATGCTCCGCACTGCCGCTTTGATCATGAGTTTCTTCCTGATCGCAAGTAGTTTTATCACGAGCGTTCTCATCCCGGCGGCTGAGTTTGAGCACGGCGGCAAGGCCTCGGGACGCGCTCTTGCGTTTATTGCACATCAGTATTTGGGAGAGATCTTCGGCACGGCTTACGACATCAGTACGATACTGATCCTGTGGTTTGCCGGTGCCTCGGCCATGGCGGGACTGCTAAATATCGTGCCACGTTATCTGCCGCGATACGGAATGGCCCCAAACTGGGCCCGGGCATCGCGACCGCTGGTGCTGATCTTCACGCTAATTTGCTTCGCTATTACCTTCGTCTTTGAGGCAAATGTCGAAGCACAGGGCGGTGCGTACGCTACGGGCGTTCTCGTTCTGATGACCTCTGCGGCGATAGCCGTAACGATCTCAGCGTGGGTTAAAAAGGAAGGTGCAAAATGGATATTTCTCATCATCTCGCTTGTCTTTACCTACACGACGATCACAAATATCATCGAGCGGCCGGACGGCATCAAGATCGCTTCGTTGTTTATCCTCGGCATCGTCGTGGCATCATTTGTTTCGCGGGCGATGCGTACGACCGAAATACGCATTCAAAAGATCGAGCTTGATGCGACCGCACAGAGTTTCATCGACAATATGTCGGACGAAGAGATCCGTATCGTGACGAATCGGCGTGAGACCGGCGATGTTGTCGAGTATCGATTTAAGGAGCATGAGAAGCGCGTCGATAATCACATCCCTGCCAACGACCCGGTGCTGTTTTTCGAGATAGATATCGGTGATGCGTCAGAGTTTACGGGAAAGATCGTGATCAAGGGGGTTGATATCGCGGGATCTTGCCCGTTTTATCGCGCAAATGTAGTAATAGAGCGGCAATAGCGTTCGGCACTGCGGGTGCATGCGTTCGAAGGATCTTATATCCCGCGATA
>JANPDK010000114.1:0-8071 GCA_031431415.1 Acidobacteriota bacterium
ACCTTCATGGAAAACTGCGTCGTCGTCGGACGCGGGATGAACTACGGCAATTCGTACGAGCTCGCGCTCAAGCTGATGGAGACGTGCTACGTCGTCGCCGAGCGTTTCTCGTCGGCCGACTTTTTCCACGGCCCGCTCGCCATCGTCGAACGCCGCTTCCCCGTCGTCCTCTTCGGCCCGGCCGGCGTCACGCAGCAGAGCAGCATCGAGCTCCTCGACCGCCTCCACGAGCTAAACGCCGACTGCCTCGCGATCACCAACGACGCAGAGATCGCCAAACGTTCGCCCAAAAGCCTGTCGCTGCCCGCCGAGATCGACGAATTCCTCTCCCCGATCCCCTTCATCGTCCCCGCCCAACTCTTCGCCGCGTTGCTCTCCGAGGCAAAAGGCCTAAACCCCGACGCCCCACGCTCGCTGTCGAAGGTTACGAAAACGATATAGCGGTTCCGTTGTGGGTTGAAAGAGCTTCTCATAGCTGGCGTTGAGTATAAAATAGTCGGATTTTCGGTTAGTATGGAACTCCAAGAGAGGTATTCGACCATGCGAGTTGTCTGGCTTTGCATTTGCAGCGTTCTATTAATCGCTTCATCAACGATCGCACAAAACAATGCGATCACGGAGACGGAATTTCACGGGTTTCTCAAAGCTTCGCGTGCGATCACCGGAGATGTAGCGTATCGAAATCGGCAGAGTTTTGAAATAGCGAATCAGATCGCCGGTCCCTGGAGGGCTGACGGATCGTCCGTGAGCGAGGCGATACCGCCTGACCGCTTTTATACGACATACTCAAGCGGCCAGCCCTCGCCTTCAATTTATATCGGCAATAACTTCTATTCAAAACAGCATGACGGGAGTTGGAAATTGGAAGTAAGTGAGCATCGAGCAATAGTACCTTCTCCTGCGGTGATACATGGATTTGATCCGCCGAGAATCGAGGTAGAGTTGCAACGTGACGGGAACAAAGCAATTGTGACGGTGATCTCGAAGCCGGAAGCCAGTGCCGGAGAAGATAAGAAAAAATGGCGCACCTACATTTACCGCTTTGACGACCGTGGTGTCTTAGTCGAGAAGACCTCTATTGGCCATACAGGAAATAACTGGGTCAAATATACGGATCGATTTGAGTACGATCCCACTATCAATATCGTCGCGCCGTTAATCGACCGGCTCTAATAGCTAAAGGCCGCGAGGGTCGCGGCCTTTGCTGTTCACTATTCCCTATTCACTGAACTACGGATTCACGGTCACGGTTGCGGCTTGGGAGGGGTTGCCGTAGGGGGCGTTGCCTTTGCGGAGTTGGACACGGACTTGCATTTGTTCGGGCTGGTTGGGATTGGTCAGTGTGAAATCGACGTCGGTGGATCTATAAAATTCTTGCTAAACGGCAAGTTATCTGGTATTTTTCAGGCATGATCGCGGAAGAAAGGCTGATAGCGAAAATCCATAACTTGCCGCCGGGCGAGATCAATGAGGTTATTGATTTCGTCGATTCTCTAACTGAAAAGAACGGGAAGAGGTCGAATGGTCTAAAGTTATCGCCTCAGCAGAAAGCGAAAGCCATCGAACGCTGGGCGAAAGGCCACACAGGCGACACTCCTATCATACTCGACGACCGCCGCGAGATTATCTACGAGGATTGACGCGTCAATAGGTGGACTTTCTCACTGACACAAACATTATCCTACGGCTTGCCGAGCCTGCCCATCCGATGCATGCTGCTGCCCTCGCCTCTGTCAAAAAGCTCTTTACCGAAGGACACAATCTCTGTCTGATCCCACAAAACCTGATCGAATTTTGGAATGTGGCAACACGGCCCGCCGATAAGAATGGTTTGGGTTGGACCACCGAGCAAGCTGATAAAGATGTTCAAGGCTTGGAGGCAACTTTCACGATCCTGCCCGACAGCCCCGACATCTATCCTGAATGGCGTCGATTGGTTGTTGCACATTCGGTTCTAGGTAAGCAGGTTCACGACACACGGCTCGTTGCTGCAATGAACGTAAATCAGATCACCGATCTTCTGACGTTCAACAGCGACGATTTCAAACGATTTCCAAACATCGGTATAATTGACCCAACCACTGTCTAACAAGACGATGTTCTCACTCGGCAATCGACCCAGATGAATCTTAAAGCCTTCCTTTTCTTATCGGTTCTTATCTGTGTCTATCTGTGGCCAAATTCCGCTATGTCGCAAAACCCGCCCTGCAAATTCGACGAAGTAACGCTGACGTTCACCGGCACGTCAGTCGAACAAGCCCGCTGCCTTCTGCGTCCGAACAAGATCGGCGGTGTGCTGGATAAACCTCTTGCCAAACTTCCCGATCCGATCGAGAAGCTGGTAGCGCAAAAAATCACGATATCAAAGGACAAACTTCGCAAATACCTGACGAAGCACAAGATCGATGAGGCAGCCATCGGCGGGTCGCTTGATCTGCATCTTTCGTCGGGAGTCCGCACGGACGGCGTGGTAATGCTGGCGATGTATTTTGTCATCCACGACACCTCGACGCCGTATCTCAAGGACGCCGAGTTTCCTGCGAATATCGACACTGACCCGCTGTGGAAAGGAAACAAGCTGGATGTTTGGCTAAATTCACCGGTAGCACATGTCTTTGTAAATCGCCTGGGCGAATCGATCACGACGACGGCTTTTGACGAACCGGTGAAGAAGGGCTTCGGGACGAAGTTCGCGAGAGATGTCCTGAAAGACGACGCCAAAGGAATGCAGATCCACATCGAACTAGTCCAACCCCGCCGCCGCGACCCGTTGAATTCGAATCCCGGTAATGATCGCCTCGCCCCAACGCCCGGATTCTCGCAAAAACAATACGGACGCCTTGCCCTTTTATATCTTGTCGCCAGCGTCCGCCGCAGCACATGGCTCATCCCCGCCTACCACTCCGCCATCGACGCCGGCATTAAAGGCGCCCACGACGATCCGCAGAATTTTGAGTTGAAGAAGTTTGCGGAGGAAGTGAGGAAGTTGGTAAAAAAGATCGGATAGTTCTTATGAATTGCCACTAGCTTTAGCAAGTGGATAGAGTCAGGGATTGATCTCCGGCTTTAGCCGAAATTGGGCTAAAGCCCGACGACTTTTATGAGATCAGCTTTCCACTAGCTGAAGCTAGTGGCAATTCATGAAGAAAGGAGAATTCAACTGAGGAGCTAACCACCAGAGGCCGCCGCATTCAGCAACGCTTCGCGCATGGCTCCGGCGGTGCGCCAGCGGGATTCGGGGAGTTTGGAGAGGGCGGTTTCGATGACGGCGGCGACGTGGACCGGGACGTTTGGGATGCGGTTGCGGATGGGGATGATCGGTTTTTCGAAGATCGCTTTGACGGTCTCGGCGATGCCTGCTTTTGGAGCGATATCGAGCGCGTGGGCTCCGGTGAGCAGGCTGTAGGCGGTCATTCCCATGGCGTAGATGTCGGACGGCGGCTTTACGTCTTTGAAATCGCGAACCTGCTCGGGCGGCATGTACGCGATCGTCCCGGCGACATCGCCGACCATCGTCACACCGCTCATTCCGGTTTGCTTGAAGCTTTTTGAGAGGCCGAAATCGGTGAGCTTTGCCTGAAGATTTTCACCATCGCCCGTGACGAGAATGTTCTGCTCCTTGATGTCTCGATGGACAAAGCCCTGGTTGTGTGCGAAATCGAGAGCCGCGAGCGTCTGGCTGATGACAGCGACCATCTCGCGATAATCGAGCTTGCCGCCGCGGTTCTTCGCGAGCCTCGCGGCGTCCATCCCGGCGATGAATTCCGTCACGAGGTAAACCAGCCCATTGTGCGTGCCGTGCTCGATGTAGGCGACGATGTTCGGATGCACGAGCGAAGCGGAAACCTCGATCTCGCGTAAAAATCTCTTTAACGACTGCTCACTCACCGCCACCTCGGGCAGCAAGGTCTTGATCGCCACCGCGCGCCCATCCGCCTCCGAACGCCCGAGCATCACGCTTCCCATACCGCCCTGTCCGATGACCCGGATCATCTGGTACTTAGGTATCGGCTGCGGATTTTGTTTGAGTTTCTCGCGGCAGTCGTCGCAGATAAATGACATCTGGGATTGCGGCACGTCGGCCTCGACTGTTGCCGGAATGCTGCAATTAAGGCACGTCACGGTAACGACCGACGGCTGAGTGCCTCCGGTGACATTCGAAACCTCGTCGAACTCCTCCAAACCAGTCGAGACCTCGACCTCAAGTATCGTCTCGCCGCCCTGTATGCGGTCGCCGCTCTTCAGGTACGCGGTTTCGACGCGCATTCCGTTAACGTAGGTGCCGTTTGTCGATTGAAGATCGCGGATGAATGCCTGTGGAGGTGCGATCTCGAGGATGCAGTGGTGACGTGAGAAGTATCGGTCGTGCGGCAGGCAGAACTGGGCCGCTTCGCTGCGACCGATCATAAACGTATCGTGTTGATCAAAGGAGAATGTGCGTCCCGTCTGCGGCCCTGCGACGACATTTAGGTTAACCCTCATCGCTTGGATTATAAGTGAATTGCCCTAGTTAGCCAAGATAGCGGCGATGGCGATGACAAGTGAGATCAAAAAGCTGATCGTGCCGAGCACCATTCCACCAATTGCTAGGCTGCGGCCGCCGTAGCGCGTGGCGTTGCCGTCGGCATTTCGCATACCGAGAAAGCCGACGACAGCCGCCGGCAGACCAAGCCAGATGCCGCCGTAGCAGCAGATCAGGAGCAAGCTGCAAATGCCAAGAATAAGCGCGATGGTCGGCAATGTCTGATCTTTTGCGGCAACGTATGTCTGGCCGAACGGCTGATTCTGATAAGCAGGTTGCGGATTTTGCCAACGTGCGGGCGGCTGCGCCGGTGGTGACTGAGGCCAATTCGCCGGATTGGTCACACGCGCCTGATCGAGGATCACGGTCGGCGGCGAATCGTCCGCGTAGCGCCCGGGAGCGAGGGCCATGAGCAGTTCGCCATCATCAAGACAAAAGTTGAGCGCCGGGTCTTCGTAGGTTTTCTGACATCTCGGGCAATGTTTCATAAGTCACGCGCGGCTATTTTCGGATCTCGAAGTTCTTAAAGCCTGCCTTTACGCCGTCGCCCGAATACAGGCCCGCGACGCCGCCGGAATAGCCATATTCATTACGAATCGAGTTGACCTTTGTTCCGTTGATGTAGAGTTCGATGGTGTTCTTATCGATATCGCGAACCTCAAGCACATTGTCCTCGCCGCCTTCTTTGATCGCGGTGGAAGTCGTCCAGTTAATGACCGTCTTTTCGTCTCTCGGGATGTGGTGAATGACGCGGTATTTCTTTCGCTTCGAGTCGATCACGAACGCATATCCCTGCTGGAGCGGTTTGGGATTGCTGTGAAAGATCAGCCCGTAGCCCATGCTGCCGTTGGCGTTATCGACGTTGCGTACAGTCACTCGTGTGTCCGCGTTCTCCGTGGTGTATTCCTCGGTCGCAGCGATGGCGTAGTAATAGCCCTTCTGTTTCGAGCTCATAAAAAACTCGCCGCCGGTCAGTTCGGTATTGCCGAAAGCCGAGAATTCCTGCACCAGCCGCTTCATATCAACAGTCTCGAGGTCGTCACGGCCCGATGTCGATGTCGTGTTCGAGTTACTGGAAAGTGTTTTCGACGAATTGGAAGTCGTCGTCTTGCCGTCGGAATTTGAGGCCGTGTTTGATTTTTCGACGCGCGAACCGATGTACACAAGTCCCGCAAATCCGCCGCCGCACACCAGAATGACGATGCCCAATATCAAAAGCACCCATATCCACGCCTTCGAAGATTTCTTTGGCGGCTGCATCGAGTACGACTGCTGCGGGGCGACGTTCCACCCGGCCTGAGCGCTTGGCTGCGTCGGCGACTGTTGCTGCGCACTCGTTGGCACCTGCGGCATGTGTATCGTATTCGGCGGCATCGCCGGCTGGCTCATCGCCGTTAATATCGAGCCGTCCTCGAGACAAAAGTTCAGGTTGTCGTCCGTATAAGTTTTCTGACAGCGTGGACAGATCTTCATCTTGGGTTCCCTCGGCTAAATTGTAGATCAGAGCTAGTTCGCCAATATTATACGCAAACCGCAGGTAGAAACGCGAGTGTGAACTAGCGTCGGACCGCAGGCTGCCAGCCTGCTTGTCCTCAAAAGCCTTCGCTGCCAGCAACCGGCCACCCGGAATCTTTCTTGCCATGCACACGCAGGCTGGCAGCCTGCGATCCGACTGCTATAAGGTCAACCCGCACCTGCCGCAGAATTTGATATGCGGCGGATAGGCGGTGTTGCAGCGGCGGCAGAGGCGCTGCGCCTGCGGCGGGTGAGATTGCGGATCGCGGATCGCGGATTGCGGATTGAAAGATGGAGGAGAACTGGCATGGATCGACGGAGCGATGTTTAACCCGCATTTGCCGCAGAAACGCGAGCCGGGAGCGAGGCTGTTCGCACATCGCGGACATGCGAACGACGCCGCCGGTGCCTCGGCCGCACTTACCATGATGAATCTCCCGCCGCCGCAGCGTCCGCAAAATCTTACGCCGTCCGCAAACCTCGTTCCGCAATTGCCGCACGCAACGATGCCCGGCATTACGCTCGACGCCGGCGAACCGCCCGTGCTTGCGCCCTGCGACGACGAAGGCTGGCTAGACGCACCATGAACTCGGCGCAGCGTCGCCTGAATTACCTGCTCGCTTGCACCGGGCCGTATCTCGATGACGCGTTCGTCGTCACGCTCGCCCGATTTGGAAACACGCAAAACGTGCTGGCCCGGCGGAATATCCGTCAGAACTACACGCCCCGAACTCCCGACGCTGCCTTTGCGTTCGTCGTTGACGTAGACCTCGGCCCCGACCGGTGCCATCACGACCAGTCGCGATGCGCCGGTTCGTTTGCTTTCGTCTATGTCTTCCGACGCGGCCTCAAGATCGGCTATCCATTGAGCAACAGATGTAGGCCGATCTTTCGGATCGATCGCGAGAGCACTCATTATCACGCGGTCGACATCGCCCGGCACGTCGCTGCGGAGCGACGAAAGCGGCGGCGGTGTGTGCATCACCTTTTGCATGACAAGCTGCATCAGCTCGCCCGTAAACGGCGTCTTGCCGCCGAGCATCAGATACGCGATCGTCCCCAAAGCGTAAAGGTCGGCACGTTTGTCAACGCCCATCTCGGGCTGCATCTGTTCGGGTGACATAAATTCCGGCGTGCCAATTATGCCTCGGCTCGACGGCGTCGCCATCGAACTCGCGTCCGTCACCGTCTGGCTCATTATCTTCGCCAGACCAAAGTCGCCGACCTTCACAAACCCGTCGCCGCCCTTGCCCTTTTGCATGATGAAGATGTTCGCGGGTTTGAGATCGCGGTGCAGAATGTTGAGATCATGCGCCGCATCCACGCCATCGGCGATTTGCCGTAAGAGCCGCACCGCACGCTTTACCGGCAACGTGCCCTCGCGTCGGAGCAGCTTGTGCAGCGTCTCGCCTTCGACGTATTCCATCACAAGATAGAAGACGCCGTCGGCGGATTCGCCGAAATCTGTGACGCTGACGGTGTTCGGATGTTGGATAGATGCCGCCGCCTGGGCCTCGCGTTCGAACCGTGCAATAGCCTCGCCTTCCTGCAAGTCGTCGCTGCTCAAGATGTCCTGGCGAACAGTCTTGACCGCCACCTTTCGGGTGTCGAACTTCTGGTCGCGAGCAAGATAAACCTGCCCCATCGCCCCACGCCCAAGCCGACTCTCGAGCAGATAGCGTTCAGCGATCAACTGCGACCCAGGCAAGGAAAGCCGCGTCGCCGCTCCGTCATGCGGACACGCCGCAATATCGTCGGGAAAACATAACTCGCATTTCGGGCATTCCTTCATAAGCGTCAGGAATATTTTCAACGCAAAGACGCAAAGGTGCAAAGACGCGAAGGAATGATTTGCATACGGATCGTGAGCTTCGCGCCTTTGCGGGTTCGCGTCTGTTAATAGCAAGTACAGATGTCCGGATTAGTTAGCACGTTAGATGTCCGGTTTGTTGTTTTTGAAATTCGGAAGGAGAAGCGAGCTTCTTCTTCCGAATTTCAATCTTTCGGGCACCGATGGGGTGACCGGTTTTCGAG
>JANPDK010000115.1:0-17943 GCA_031431415.1 Acidobacteriota bacterium
TGACCGCGGGCGAGCCTTCGTTGATCGCCGAGAGCATCGTATGCGAGTGAGCATCAATGATGCCAGGAGAGACGTACTTGCCCGTCGCGTCGATGGAGCGCACACCCGAACCCGCAGTCAGATTCTTGCCGATGCGCGCGATCTTCCCGTTACTTACGAGAATATCCGTCGCTTGCAGCGTGCCGTTTGACGCCGTCATGACCGTGGCATTCTTTATGAGCAGATCGCCTTTCGATTGGCCAAAGACCAGTGACGGCGAGATGACCAGTAACGAAACGATTGTCAGAAAAACTGTCGTTCTTCGCATTGCTTTTTCCCTTTTAACCTTTTTAACTTTTTACCTTTCTACGGATTCTTCGTTCCGGCAAATGGCACCGATCCCTGCGGCGAATCGACCGTGCCGCTTATGCTGTTTCCGCTCACCGTGCCGGCCATGCTGATATCGATCGACGTACCGCCGAACTGAACGCTCGATGTAAAGCTAAATCCCGTCGCCGTCACACGGCCGTTCGTGATCTGCGATGTGCCGAGCTGCGAAACCATCGTGCCTGTCATCGTCGTTCCCTGTTGGACAAGGTTGAGCGTCGCGTTGAGCGGCTGGCCCGGAACGTCGATCATGATTGTGTAGGTTCCTGCGTAATTTGGAGTGGTCGCGGTACCCGTCGGAGCTCCACCACCCGGACGCCCGCCGCCAGGAGGTGTGCGAGCCGGTTCTTTTTGCTCAAAGACCTTTCCATCAACAAAAACATGCGATGCAAAGCGGTCGCGGCCAAAAAGATCGCCCTTTACGACAACGAGATTCGCGACCTTACCGGCCTCGATCGAGCCAAGCGTTTTATCCACGCCGAGTATCTCGGCCGCCCCGAGCGTCATTGCCCGAATTGCCGCGTCCCGCAAGAGGCCATTGTCGATCGCCTTCCCCGCATTCGTGAAAACATCCGTGAGTGCCGTCGCACCACCCGAGGTAAACGCAAATTTTACGCCCGCCGCAGCGAGTCTTCCGGCACCTTTCGGCACTTCAGCACGAAATCGCAGTACAGCCAGAGGTTCGGGATCGGCATCAGGCGATGATGCTGCGGTACGCTTGGGGAAATTGAGCGACAGCAGCACAGGCACATTCTGCGACTTGAGCCGGTCAGCTACTTTCCATGCCTCTTGTCCGCCGCCGATGATGCCGTTGAGGTTGTACTCCCTGATAAAATTGAGTGCCCGAATGATTTCGGTTTCGCTATTGGCCAAAAAAACGACGGGCATCTGGCGGTTGATCGCCGGGAACAAAGCTTCGAGCGATTTGTCTGCCTCCGGCCGCTTCATGCCTTTCGGATCGGCGGCGTAGGCACGCTGCATATCCTGCAGACGCTTGGCGTCATTAAACGTCTGCCTGAGCGCCGAGAACGTGCCCAAAAGCGAACCGGGATAACCGCCGATCGTCGTAAACGTTATGTGTTGTGCAAATGGCGATCTGACGATCATCGCCGACACTGAGTCGCCCGCGAGATTGATCACCGCCGATTGGCCCGTAAAAATACCCGTTCGACCAGTCGATAACGCAGTCGTAAAGCCCGCATTCCGATTAGCTTCAAACTGAGCATCACCCGCACGAAGTTCGGTCTCGACCATATCGTCCGGACGCAATCCCGCCGGCAGATTCGAATTCGATGTAGGCTGTGCCGTGGCTGCTGCAGCCTGACCACCGCCTCCGCCACCACCCGGGCCACCACCGCCCGGAGTCGCAGGCCGTGCCGGAACGCCGAGGTTGCTCCATGTATCGATAAATCCCGGATAGACGGTCGCCCCAGCCGCATCGAAAACCGTCGCGTCCGCCGGAGCACTCACATTCGCCCCGACCGCGTGGATCAATCCGTCACGAACGACGACCGTGCCTTTATCAATCGTCGCACCCGAGACGGTTACGATCTTTGCATTGGTGATCGCATAGCTCTGTGCATTGACCGAAACGCTGAGAAACACACATATAGCCGCACCAAGCGGCAAAAGTAGCTTTGATCTCATAACTTTATGGTTCAAACAAGGAACTGCTTTGAATTTGCTAATACGGAGAGGATACAAAAAAAGTTTCGCGTGCGCAAAGGGCATCGCGAAACTAATTTATTACTATCGGAAGTCGTTGTTTCGCCTTGCTACAAAGCCAAGATTTACGCCACTTTTTCGTTTTCGAGGAGAGTCCTTTTGCGCTCAACGCCCCAGCGATAACCGCTCAGTTTCCCGTCGCTCGCGACGACACGATGACATGGAATGACAACAGCCACACGATTCTTGGCACAAGCCTGAGCAACTGCGCGAACTTTCTTTTTGTCCCCGATTCCTTCTGCAACCTGCGTATACGAACGCGTCTCGCCATACGGTATCTGCCGCAGAAAATCCCAGACCTGAAGCTGAAACGCGGTCGCCTGCAGATCTAGCGGCAGTACGAGGCGTTTATTCTTGCCGGCCAGATATTTGATAATCGCATTGACCGCCTTCTTCAGACCCTCTGCGTCCTCAGCGATCTCTGCGTTTGGAAACTCTTTTTTTAAAGCGCCACTCAAACTGGTGTCATCGTCGCCAAAGGTGACGCTGCAAATTCCTCGTTTTGTCCGAGCGACGAGCAGCTTGCCGAGTTCGCAGTCCGTTATCACATAGTTGATATTCATACCTATTCCGCCCTTTTTATATACTGCCGGTGTCATACCTAGATTCTCCGCCGCCTTCTCGTACAAACGACTGCTCGACCCGTAACCTGCTTCATACATTGCAGTTACCACATCACTTCCGCCGCGTAATTCGTCCTTAAATCGTTCCACCCTCTTCACCTCCGCATATTTTTTCGGACTCACGCCCACTATCTGTTTGAATGTTCGCTGAAAATGTGACGGACTCAGCCCGAGTTGTCGACTGAGTTCATTGAGCGAGATCTCTGTGTCGTCGCTGATGATATCAAGGGAGTGCATCACCAATTCGATCTGCGGATCGACACGTTCCACCTGTTTCGGCTTGCATCGCAGACACGCCCTGAAGCCGCTGAATTCCGCCCGCTCAATGCCGTCGAAGAACTGGACATTCTCACGCTTTGCGGGCTTTGCCGTACACGACGGACGGCAAAAGATGCCGGTCGTTTTCACGCCAAAAACAAACGCCCCGTCGAACCTCGCGTCCCTCGCTTGCACTGCCCGCCAAAACACTTCCGTTTCCATGTTTCTGAGTTTATTCGCTTACCCAAATGAAATCTATCCGCTTCTTGCTCTATAATTTTTATATGAGTTCGATCGTACTTTTTGACGGTGTCTGCAATTTTTGCAATGGTGCGGTCAATTTCATCATCAGCCACGATCCGGACAAAAAATTCCGATTCGCACCTCTGCAGTCGGAGATCGGGCAGGAATTGAAGACTAAACACGGCATCAGCGACGATATCGATTCCATAGTGTTGGTTGAGAACGACGAGGCCTACACGCATTCGACGGCCGGCTTGCGGGTCGCACGGTCAATGGCCGGAATCTGGTCGTTCGCGTATATATTCATTGTCTTACCGGCACCGATACGAGACTTTTTTTACAGAACGTTCGCCAAAAATCGATATCGTTTGTTCGGGCGGCAAGATGCCTGCATGCTGCCGACACCTGATGTACGTGAAAGATTTCTATGAGTTTTTCGCTCGAAACATTGGAATATGCCAGGCTTCTCGAGCTTGTCAGCCGCCACGCCCAGACACCGATGGGCGTCGATCGATTTGCGCTTTTGCGGCCGATCAACAGCCGCCGCCAGCTTGACTCTGCTCTCGCCGCACTGTCGGAAACTATCACCGTCAACGAAGAAAAGCAGATCTCATGGTCGTTCAGCGGTCTCGAAGATCCGTCAGACGCGGTCGCCATTCTAAAGATCCAGAACACCGCGCTTGAACCAAATCGAATGCTTGAGGTCGCCCGCGTTTGTACTCAGGCACTATTTGCCCGCTCATCGATCCAGCCTGAAAAGGAATCTGCTCCTACGCTTTGGCAGATCGTTGAACACATTCCGCCGACGCTGCTCTCAGTCATCGATCAGATAAACAAGAAACTTCTGCCCGGTGGCGAGATCGACGATTCGGCGTCGCCTGAGCTCGCCAAATTGCGGCGTGAGATCAATGCCCAAAAAGGTCGTCTAACCAAATCCCTCGAATCCGCAATGCGTGCCGCCGGAAACGCCATCCAAGACGAGATCGTAACAGTGCGAAACGATCGATTTGTGATTCCCGTTAAAACCGACTTTCGCGGCAAGGTCACCGGCGTCGCCCACGGCTTCTCATCCAGCGGCTCGACAGTCTTCGTCGAACCGCTCGAAGCGATCGAGGCCAATAACGAACTCCAAAACTTAAAAGGCAAAGAAGAACGCGAGATCGCAAGAATTCTGTTCGCTCTAACCGAGTCACTAAGAGAACAACTCCCCGCCGTCGAAGCCGCAGTCGATGCAGTTGCGGAACTCGACTTCATCAAAGCAAAAGTAGAATTCGCTCGTAAATTCAAAGCAGTTGTTCCTGAGATAGCCGAGGACGAAACCCTCGACCTCACCAACGCCCGCCATCCACTGCTCGAAGAGAATTTGAAAGTACTAGCTGCTAGCCGCCAGCAGCTAGCCGCTGGCAATAGTTCGTCCGAGATCGTCCCGAGCACCTTCGGACTGAGCCGCGAACACGCCATCATGATCATCTCCGGTGCGAACGCCGGTGGTAAGACCGTGGTTCTAAAAACAGCGGGATTACTCAGTCTAATGGCGATTTCTGGCCTTCCGGTTCCGGCAACAGCGGCGAAGATTCCCTTCTATCGCTCGGTTCTTGCTGACATTGGTGATCATCAGTCATTAAGTGCAAATCTTTCGACATTCTCCTCCCACATGTCCAACATCGCCGGTATGATCCACGAGTGTCAGCCACCATCACTGGTACTTCTCGACGAGGCCGGAACTGGAACTGACCCGGAAGAGGGCTCGGCTCTGGGCGTTGCGATCGTCGATCATTTCCGCAAACAAGGTGCTCAGGTCATAGCGTCTACACACTATCGTGGCTTGAAAATGTATGCGGCAAATGACGAGACCATTATCAATGCGTCGGTCGAATTCGACGAAAAAACGCTCCAACCAACGTACAAATTACTGCTCGGTCTAGCCGGAGCGTCGTCCGGTATCGAGATCGCCCGCCGGTTTGGCATTGAGCAATCCGTAATAGACTCGGCCCGTGAAAACCTCGATATCTCAGCCCAAGAAGCAGAAGACTATCTCAAAAAGCTCCAAACAGAAACTAAGATCGCCACAGATCTGCGCATTGCTCTCGAAGAGGAACGCGAAGCCGTTGCGTTAAAGTACGGCTCGGTCGAAGTCGAGGCAGTCAAAAAAGAAAAGGCTCGCAAGAAAGAATTCGAAAGCGAACTAGCCAACGCCATCGACGAATTCGACCGCCAATCCAAGGCGTTCATCCAAACGCTCGAGGATAAGGCGTTAAAGAACAAGCTCGAAAAAGAACGCCAATCGCGAAAGGCGGAGCTTAATCGGGCCGTCATGTCCAAAGTCCAAAGTTCAAAGTCCAATGTCGGCATCGGCAAAAAAAATCCCCCTCGTTCCGAAGGAGGGGTGGCAGCGGCTTCCGCTGACGGGGTCGTCCTCTCTGTTGGCAGCAAAGTCATCACATCTTTCGGCAACGTCGGCACGATCGAACGCTTAGACAAAGAAGTCGCAGAGGTCCTCGTCGGAGGAATGCGTCTCCGCGAAAAGATTGCAAATCTCCATCTCGCCGAAGTGTCTGAGTCCAAAGTCCAGAGTCCAAAGTCCAAGGCTGGAATCGCACAATCGACGTTGGACCTTGGACGCGAGACTTTGGACGTCGGAGCCGAACTCAACCTCATCGGTAAAACCACCGCCGACGCCGAGTACGAGATCGACCGATTCCTCGACGAAGCCTACATGTCCTCGCTCCCGCGCGTCCGCATCATCCACGGCTTTGGAACCGGTGCGTTAAAGAACTACGTTCACCACTTCCTGAAAGGGCACGCTCACGTCGCGAAATTCGGTTTCGCCCCGTCCGACCAAGGCGGAAACGGGGCGACGATCGCTGAATTAAAATTGTAAAATTATGCGCCGAGGGCGGCGAGACCCGCCGGAGCAGCAATGTCGTCGAAGCTGAAGCTGCCAAGCGGGAGATTGAGGCCGAGTTCGTCGCTAGAAATGACGCGGAGGTTGCGACCGAGGGCTTCGGATGCGATGGTTTGAACTTTTGCAGAAACGAGGCTCTTGCCGATGACGAGCAGGCGTTCGAGCAGCTCGTGGCCGTTTGCGCCGCCAAAGCGGTCGTTGTAAAACATCACCAGACGATATATCTCATCATCGATCTCAGCCGGACGGCATGTGACCGAACGCACGACGGCCGGTTCGGTGCCACGGAGTAAGAGAGCCGTGAAACCGTCGTCATTTCCGCTGATCAGAAGCGAATCGCTTTTATCTGCTCGGCTCATCAGCCAATTTGCCTCGCCGACGGCGCGCGGCAAAATAAGTCCTGTTTTCCAACCGAGCGATTCAAAATGTGTCTCATACTCGTCGATAACCGAGAGCTTAACGGCGGTCGCAAAGTAACGCGTGCGGCCATCGCGGTCGGGCGAGATCTTTTGGCGGGCAATGCGCATCTCCGCGGCAGGCACACCAAAGCTCTGCTCGGCTTTCCAGTCGATCACTTCCTCGGCCTCAGAGCGTGACGACGGCACGCTGTCAAGCGTAAGGATAGTCGTACGCGCCGTGCTGCTCGGCAGGGCAACTGACCAGCGTTTCTGGCCCATGAGACCTGCCATCTCGACCACTTCGCGGAGCGTGGCCGCAAATTCCACATCGTTTGCGATGTTCCTATCGATAAAACTTGGCGTCACTATGCCCGGAGCAAGCTCGACGGTGGCCGCCTGTTTGACGTTGTACTGCCGTCGGCTGCCTGATAGGGCAACGGCCGAAATTGCGCCGGCCTCGATACCGAGAGCGACGTTTGGATAATTTGGCTGGATGATCGATGGGAACATATTTGCTGATCAATATTCGCTAAAGGCAATACCCTGCGTATCTTCGCCTTCGGCCAGGCTCTTGACATCGACGAGGCCTGACTCGCCGTCGGGTGAATTGGAATCCTCGCCCTGAACCTCATTCCACTCGGTTTTTTCGAGGATCGGGTCAATCGGCTTTTCGCGAAGGTATTTCTCAGTCACAAGATCCTCGACCGACTGCGGCAACTTGCCCTTGTCGGCACGAAACTGATCGATCGAGCGCCGCATCTGAAAGAGATTTTCCTTGAGCACGATCTCACGCGCTTGCCGGACACTTCGCTCATACGTAGGTACAGCAATAGAGAGCAGGATGATCATGATAAACATCGCGATCATAAGCTCGAGCAACGAGAAACCCCGTTGAGTTTTCAGAGTTGCAGAGTTACGAAGTTGCGGAGTTCCGAAAGGCCTCGGACTATTCGGAACTTCGCAACTCTGCAACTCTGTAACTTCCCGATTTACCAGTCACTATACTTCTCACCATTTAATGCTTCTTCATCCGAGGTCGAACGCACGTCAAAGACATTTACGTCATCCCAATTTTCCGAGTCCGCCGGCTGGTATGACGAGCGTAGTCGCCATTCCGGTTCGCCGGTCATTGGATCTTTCGGGATCTCGCGGAGGTAGACCTTTATGATCTCTTTTTCCTCGTTGATCTCGGTCGCTTGCTTATCGCCTTCTCTAAGACCGCTGCCGCCGCGAATATTCGGGCCGCGGGCCTTTACGCGAACGCCATCGACAAGTTGTTGGAGCGATGGCGGATAGCGGTCGATATTCTCCGAGTCAAATATCTTGCAATCGTCAATCACCACGCGGCTTCGCGGGTCTGCGGGAGCGTTTTGCTGATTTTGCAGAGTCCCGTTAGCAGTGTTAACGGCTCCCTGTGCGCACGCACCGTACGTATCGCGTTTGAACTCATCGATCGCCGAGCGCATCTGCCGTAGAGCATCGCGGAGACGCTGCTCTTTCTGCCGTTTGAGGCCATTCTGAGCGAGCGGGATCGTGCCCATCACTAGAACGGCAAGCACACCGAGCGTGGCGACGAGTTCGAGCAAACTGTAACCACGCTCGCTGTCCCGACTGTTGTAAATGCGAAACTTCATTGTGCGACTATTCGAATCTGACAGCCAGATTCCTGCCGTCACCGGCAAGGAAACTGAGTACGTTCCGGTCGAACGCGATCGCCGGCTTACCGGCGGCAAGTGCTTCGATCTCGATGAAGGCCAATGTACCGGCCGCACCGATCTCGAGGCCGTCCTTGGTCAGCAATGACACGTACATTTTGCCGTTCTGATTGAGGAAAGGCGTCGCGGCTCCATTTGCAGCCGTCGCTCCAAACGCATCGCCAAACGATACGCTCCGCACCGCGACCTTGGCCGAATCAAAATTGAGCCCGATGACGGCCGACTGGAATTTGCCATTTCCTTTGACGAGCACGGGAATTTTGATCTTCTCGCCCGCTTTCATTTCTGGAATCTCAGCTCCGAATGCCAGTTCGACCGAACCGACTGCGGCCTTTTCAACCGGAGTTTCGGGTTCAGTGGCCTTTACCTCAACGGTCTCAGGCGCTTTCGTAACATCGGATGTCTGATTTAGTTGAAGTGTCTTGACCGTGCTGTCGATCGGCTTAAGGATCGTCGGCGGTACGTCAGAAGGTTTCACAACCGCCGCTTCGGCCGTCACAGCGTTGTTCGACTGAGCGGTCGCGTTAGCGTCGGTCTTAACGAATTCAGGGGCCTGATCGGGGAGTTGCACGACAGCCGTATTGCCCATGCGACGAGCCGCGGCAAGCTGTTCCTCACGCTCTTCCTCGATAATCATCGACTCGAGATTGTTGTTCGTCGGGATACCGAGACTGCCCGTTGCACGCTCGACTTCGTCTTCCGGCAAGATGTTAGGTGCTCGGATCACGCGGGGTGTGACAGCGATGACGATATCGACCTGACGATTATCACGCGTCGGTGCGGTGAAAAGGCGGCCGATGATCGGAATAAGGCCTAGGAGCGGCAGCCCCTCCTTACCTCTCGACTCAACGCCCTGAGCGACGCTCGCGAGCAGCAATGTCTTGTTATTTTGAATGCGGGCAGTGCCCTTGATCGTACGTTCCGTAAAAGTCGGCGTCAGCGTCGAAGCCCCCGAGACATCCTTCGACTCGATCTCCATCGCGACCTGCACGTCCTGATTCGGGAAAACGATTGGCTTAAATTTGAGCGTCAGACCGACCTGCTCGTAGTTAATTACGTTCGAAACAACACCACCACTGCCGCCCGGCGTCCCCTGTCCGAGTCCCACAAACTGTGCACTCTGCACCGGAACACGCTGGCCAATACGGGCCGACGAATCTTCGTTGTTGAACGCATGAATCTGTGTCGACGCGATCAGCTTAGTGTCGTTCTTCCTTTGAAAAGCATTGAGATTCATCGCCGGCAGAATGATACCAGTCGCGATCGAAGTCGGAAACACCGTTGCCGCAGTACCGGCCCCAAGCGTATTAAGAATTCGACCACCCAAGCCCACTGAACCTTGCTGCGAACCGCCCAACGTCGTCAACTGGCTTTGAGTACCGATCTGATTTCCCAATTGCAGAAGATCACTTTTGTTCACCTCATAGATAGCAACATCCATCACGACCTCGGCCCGGTCCTTGTCAAGCGAACTGATGAGCTTGGCCATCAGCCGAATGTTTTCCTCGGTATCGCGGATCGTCACGCTGTTGGTCGAGTCGTCCGTTAGAACAATCGTCTGAGCACGGCCAGGCTGCGGCGGAATAGCGGTCTGGACAACCTTGGCAATGTCTTTAGGGGCAGCGTTTGAGAGATAAAATGTTCTCAAAACAAGCTGCTGAAACTTCTGCCGCTGCTGCTGTGTCGCAACGATGATCGTTCTCGGTCCGACCTTTTGAAAGAAAAGGCCTTCCTGAAGAAAGATGTAATCGAGAGCACGTGCAGCGGTCACATTCTTGAGTTCGATATTAGTTTTGCGGGCTGATCGGAACGATTCGACATCGAAAAGGACATTCAGATCAAGATCCTTGGCGAGCTCTTTAATAATGAACTGCAGATCAACGCCGGCCGGGAATGGAATATCGCGAAGCTTTTCGAGCCGCTGCGGAAGATTATTGGCCGCCGAAGTTGGCGGAGCATAACCGGTCGGGACAAGCTTTACTTTGTTAGTCGAACCCTTGGAGCCGGGATCCGATGCTTCGAGAACATCCTTTTGGAGACGCACCATTCGCTCCATCTCCGATTTTGCAAGCTCGTTGGTCGGATCGAAGGCATACGCCCGGCGAAACGCCAGATAACCGCTCTCGTAATCCTTTTCCTTCGCCGCCACAGTTCCCTTCTTCATATACATCTGCGACGCATTGAAAAGCGAGCGCACCAGATGCAGCCGATACTCTGGATTTTTCGGATTTTCCGTCACCGCCAACGCAAACGACTCAACGGCCTTGTCCCACTGCTCAGCAGCTTCGTGCTTCATTCCCTCGGCGAAATGCTTTTTATCATCGCCAAAAGCAAGAATGCTGATCGGCGACATCAATGCCAAAACGAGAACCAAGGTGACCGGAAAACGAAATCGGATTAGATTTTTCATAACGTTAACAACGTAAAAAACGTAAAAGTATGGACGCTGACGCTCGTGAGCCGTAATTATACACGGCCTGACGGCTACAAAGTTTCAAATTCTTAGATGCACAGAAACCGCAGTTTAACTACCTGATTTTCGGCTTATTGGAAAGAAAAAGCAAGCTTCAAATATCTTTGCGGCTCTGCCACAGTGCAGTGCGGAAAGGCTGTGCCTTTCCGGGAGTGCTTTCAATGAAACTCGCGGCTACGCCGCCATGTCCGATAGCTCGTGACCGGCGTACGCGTCCGGTTCTCACTTTAACTGTCGACGCAAATAATCGAGTGCGGCTTGGCTGGCTCGCCATCTAATAAGATACCGATCTCCCGGCAGAAAGATCTTGAGAGATTTGACGCCTCGCGGCCCCGCGTAACCTATGAATACTGTCCCTACAGGTTTTTCGTCGCTACCGCCGTCGGGTCCGGCAATTCCAGTGACCGAGATGGCATGATGAGTCGCAGCAACATGCTGCATCCCGACGGCCATCGCCTCGGCACACTCGCTGCTGACGGCTCCGTGATCCTCAATAATAGCGGCATCAACACCGAGTACGCGTATCTTTGCCTCGTTGGAATACGTGATCGCACCTTCCAAAAAGTAAGCGGACGAGCCCGGCACGTCTGTAAACCGCGACCCGATCAGCCCGCCGGTGCAACTCTCGGCTACAGCAACGGTTTGGCCGAGTTCCTTTAAGCGATTCCCGACGACCTCTTCCATCGATTCGCCGTGCGTCGAAAAGACTGCACTTCCGAGGGCGGCGGCGAGTTCGTCGGCCAATTTGTCGGCGGTCGACTGAGCTTCTTCAGCAGTTTCCGCACGTGCCGCGACGTGTATTTCGACCTCGCACTTATTAAATAATATTGATGTCTGAACATCAGGATATTTCGTGTAAATCGGTGCCGCTATCTCATCAACTGCAGATTCGCCTTTGCCCGAAACCCGCAGCAGACGCCGACGCACATAAACCTCACCAGCCACCGCCTTTAACTTCGGCAACACCTGCTCGTTGAACATCGGCTGATTCTCACGCGGCGGCCCCGGCAGGATCGCAAGCATTTTCCCGTCGAACTCCGCAAACATCCCAACCGCCGAGCCATTTGGATTCGGCAATATCTCAGCACCGTCGATCACATACGCCTGCCGCTTATTGATATCGGGCATCTCACGCCCCCAAGCCTTAAATCTTTCACGCAAATGCTGCTCGATGTCATCGTGATAGACGAGTTCGCGCGTCACCGCCTTTGCAGTAAAAACGCGTGTAATATCATCCTCGGTCGGCCCCAAACCGCCCGTCGTAATCACAATATCGGAGCGCCGCATCGCGTCACGTACTGTCTCCTCAAGCCGTGCCCCGTCATCACCGACAATAGTCTTCAACTTAACATCGATCCCGATCTCATTAAGCCTAGCCGTCAGCCAAAGACTGTTAGTGTCAGTCTTCTCCGGCGTCAAAAGCTCGGAACCAATTGCAACGATCTCAGCAGAAAGCATATATTTTTTGCCCGCTAAACACGCGAAAAAACGCGAAAGAGAGAAAGGCAGGGGTCGCGAAACAATCTATTGTCCGGTTCTTTTTCGCGTCTTTTTGCGTATTTCGCGGGCCAACTCTTCGTCAGTCCGAGGCCAGATAGTCCCGAACCATCTTCATATCTTCCCAAACCTCGCGTTTCTTATGCGGGTCGCGCAGAAGATATGCCGGGTGAAATGTCGGCATCACCTTCGTTCCCAAATAGTCGTGAAAATGCCCGCGCAATTTGCCGATCGGCACCTTCGTTTCAAGCAAATTCTGTGCAGCCGTCGCCCCGAGAACAACGATCACTTTTGGCCGGACAACCGCGATCTCGCGAAAGAGGAACGGCTTGCAAACAACGGATTCGTCAGGTTCCGGAGCTCGGTTACCCGGCGGACGACAGCGGTTGATATTGCCGATAAACACATCCGACCGCTCAAAGCCCATCGCCTTGATAATATCCGTCAACAGCTGTCCCGCACGCCCGACAAACGGCTCGCCCTGAGCATCCTCATCCGCTCCCGGAGCTTCGCCAACAAACATCAGATCGGCGTTGAAATTCCCAACGCTATTAACAACCTTCGACCGCCCCAACGTGCTTAATTTGCAACGAGTACAGTCCGATCCGATCTCCGCCCGAATCTGCTGGATCGTCTCAGTCGGTTCGGGCATAGCAGGTGAAGCATCGACACGCTCACTGCTCTCAGCCACAACAATCGTCTCGACGCCTGGCGCCGCAACGGGCTTGTCTTCGATCTTTGGTTTCTCAGCCGATTCCTTCGGATTATACTTATCAAAAAATACGTTCTTCGGCCGATTCGAAAGAGTAGGAAGCGACGCCAGCCGCGAACCTGCCGCAGGACGTTCAAATGGCTCGGTCATCGCAGGCTTGCTATCTGAAATTTCAGATATCAAATTTGGGATTTCAGACGTTCGACGTGAAAACTGTGGCCCTTGTTGTAGAGGTTCCGCACTCTCCACTCTCAACTCGCTGCTAAATTCCACCGTCTTCACGCCAAGCTCCTGCATATAAAGCACTTGGTCGCGAATGTCGGCTACCAGTTCATTGATCTCGTTGCTCATCTTAAAAATTCTAATTCGTAATTCCCAATTCGTAATTGACTCACGCGTGCCGCATCTTTACGATCTCGTCCAAAATGCGATCCGCCAATTCCCGCTTCGACATCAGTGGTAATTCAGTCTCGCCGCCCGTACGCGTCAATATCGTCGCGATATTCGTATCAGTGTTAAATCCGGCCCCTTCTTTCGTAATGTCGTTGGCAACGACCATGTCGAGGTGCTTCTTTTCCATCTTCGACCGGGCGTAGCCGATGACATCGTTCGTCTCGGCGGCAAAACCGACGACGAGCATGCCTTTGGGCCGGTTTTTCACCACGTCTGCCAAAATATCCTGTGTCTTCTTAAGCTCCAAGATCATAAACTCGCGGCCGTCTTTCTTTATCTTGGCACCCGAGGCATTTGCCAGAGCGTAATCCGCGACTGCCGCGGCACCGACGAAAACGGTTGCGTTTCGCAGAATTTTTGTAACAGCCGCGTGCATTTCTTCCGCGGAAACAACACGAATAACTTTTACATTCGCCGGCGGATCGACCGTCGTCGTAGCAGCAACCACCGTCACCTTCGCCCCACGCGCCGCCGCCGTCTCAGCCACAGCAAAGCCCATCTTCCCGGACGAATGATTAGAAATAAATCGCACCGGATCGATCGCCTCACGCGTGCCGCCGACCGTTATGAGAAATCTCTCGCCATCAAGGTCGTTTTGAACCGCAGAGACGCAGAGACGCTGAGATATGTCATTTTCCTCTCCGCGTCTCGGCGTCTCTGCGGATAACAGTCCGATCGCCTGAGAAACTATATTCTCCACATCCTCCAACTTCCCCGTCCCGACCGTCTTGCACGCCAGTTCACCCGCAATCGGCTCGACAAAATGCACGCCGTCCTTTCTGAGCCGGTTCACATTGCGTCGCGTTGCCGGTTGCTCCCACATCGTCGTATTCATCGCGGGAGCGATCATAACCGGTGCGGTCGTCGCAAGATATGTCGAAGAAAGAAAATCGTCCGCCACGCCGTTTGCGAATTTGGCGATGATATTCGCCGTCGCCGGGACGATCAGCAGCAGGTCGATGTTTTGCGAAAAATTGATATGGGCGATCGGGTCGGGATTCGCCGGATCGTAGTCGTCGACAATGACATGCCGGTCGGTCAAAGCCCTAAACGTGAGCGGTCTAACAAACTCCGTCGCATGCCGCGTCATCGCAACCTGCACGTCGCACCCGGCCTTCTGCAACAGCCGCAAAACCTCGACCGCCTTATAAGCCGCAATACCGCCCGAAACGCCCAAACCTATGCGAAATTTCGTCATGTTTACTGCAACATTTTACACCACTTCGCGTGTATCGTGTGTGCTAGACTCAAAACTAATATGAAACGCTGGATTTTTAGCTTTCCTGTTTTCCCGATCGCTCTGCTCACTGGTCTATTTGCGTTCCACATAACAAATTCCCAAGAAAGTCATATTGACGTTTTCACCGTCCAAGCCCCAGCGCGGGACGAGCAGGAATATTTCGCTCCGCCTATAGATTCATCCACCGTTCATAGTCGCGATGAGAACGAGTTCTCTGAGTCATTTACCAACAGTTCTCACATCGGGAGACGCGGAAAAAATAAGGTAGAAATTCATTGTTTTGACAGAGGAAACGGGATGATCGCCGAGATCAAGTTTTACTCACGATCCCGACACGGAGATTGGGAACAGAAACAATCATTTGAGTTCGACAAGGATACATTGACACCGTGTGAGCCAAAGGTAGAAGACTTTAACAACGATGGCCTCAAGGACCTGACCTACATATCGTCAGTTGCCGCCCGTGGATCAAACGAGGTCCGAACGCTTTTCATCTACGACAAAGCGGAAGACAAGCTGGTTCATATCAAGAATTCTGAACGTTTCCCGAATATTGGATTTAACAAAAAACTCAAATGTATCGACGCATGGCTATTCCACGGCGCGACAACAACAGTTTTCCTGAAACTCGAAGGTGATACGTTGCAAGAATTTGCTTCTGTTGACACGGGCCTCGATCGTGTCGTGACCGTGACGGACAAGGACGGAAAAAGCCGAGTCCTGAGCCGAAAAAAGATGCATGAGGACGATATTTATACCCGATATTCCGATTACGATCCTCCAACACCTTGATTATAGTATTCTAAACAACTCGCCGAACTTCGGCTCCTGTGCCAATAACTCGACCTCTTCCCTAGCCCAAGGCGAATAACCATTTGCCGGATCGACGACCTCGATAACGAACCGCTCCCAATCGACCCATTTAACATCATTGACCTCGTCCGGATTTGGGATAACCGAACCGGACGTGAATCCGACGAACACAGGACAGATCTCGTTCTCGACCACACCGTCTTTTTCGGCGCGGTAGCGGAAATCGGGTAGGATGAGGTGAAGTTTATCAACGCTTAAGCCGAGTTCGTATTTGAGGCGACGGCGGGCGGCGGCTTCGGGCGTCTCGTTGAGCATGACGTGGCCGCAGCATGAGTTTGACCAGACGCCGGGCCAGGTTTTCTTTGAGAACGAACGCTGTTGGAGCAGTACCTCGCCCTTGCCATTAAATATAAAAACGGAAAATGCGAGATGGAGCTTCGTGTCAGCGTTGTGTGCCTCGAGTTTAGGAGCGGTGCCGGTCGGTGTGCCCACTTCATCACAATAGACGATCATATCTTCATCGGCATCATTGTTTTCTGATAAAACGGACATCCTCATCCAATCATAACTCACCGATCGCGAAGTACGCGGACTGGATTTTCAAACGAACGACCTTTGCGAGATAATCCCTCCTTATGCCCGAGACCATTGCAACCAAACACATCTACAAAGGCACTATTTTTGACGTTCGCGTGGACACGATCCGCGAGGGCGAGATCGAGTACGAACGAGATATCATCGCCCATCCCGGCAGTGGTGTGATCGTGCCTGTTTTCGACGACGGCACCGTCGCGCTCGTTCGACAATACCGCCACGCCGCCGGAAAATCGCTGCTCGAGATCCCTGCCGGCTCGCTCGACGACGGCGAATCTCCCGAAAAAGGTGCCCGCCGCGAACTCGAAGAAGAGATCGGCGTAACTGCCGAGAATTTCGAACAGATTGCCGCATTCTACGTCTCGCCGGGATTTCTCACCGAAAAAATGTACGTCTTCCTTGCGACCGGGCTTAAAGAAACTAGCCAGTCGCTAGATGACGATGAAATTGTTGAAATTGAACGCATAAGCTTTGAAAGGGCGTTTGAAATGATCCGAAGCGGCAAGATCGAGGATGCGAAGACTATTGTTGGGCTGACGATCGCTGGTGCAAGATATGGCCATGTGCTTTAAACGCCCGCTTTAAACATGCAAACGCTTTAAATGCTTGTGCTGTTTTAAACACCCCGTATTAACCAAGTGCTTTAAACGAATGGCTTTTGGTTTTTGAAATCCCCTGCATTTCTCAGCTTGACCTCTACCCGGGAGTTCGATATCCTATGCGTTCGCATTTTTGCGGATATTTCTATTAGTGTGTGTGTGAATATGAGTACTACTTATTTTCCTAGCGGAAAGGGATTGGCTGAAAATCGTAAATGGCTGGTCGTGGATGCCAAGGGCAAGACGGTTGGCCGTTTGGCGACTGAGGTCGCAAGAATTCTTACTGGCAAGAACAACCCGGCGTGGACGCCGTTTCTCGATATGGGCGATCACTGTGTTGTGATCAACGCTCGTCATGCGGTCTTCACCGGTGCCAAGAACGACCAGAAGATCTATTACCGCCACTCGCTTTATCCGGGCGGTTTGAAGGAAACGTCGGTCAAAGAGATGTTCGAGAAGAAACCCGAAAAGGTCATCGAACTCGCGGTAAAAGGAATGCTGCCGAAAACAAAGCTCGGCAAGGCAATGGCAAAGAAATTAAAGGTTTACGCCGACGCGGAACACCGCCACATCGCGCAGAAACCGGAGGCGAGGGAGATCTAAATTTCGAGTGCAGAATATCGAATATCGAATCGCATGATTCAATCATTCGAAATTCATCATTCGAAATTCGAAATTTGATATATGGCAGACATTCAGTATTACGGCACTGGCCGCAGAAAGACTTCGACAGCACGTGTTTACCTTCGTCCGGGTTCGGGCAAGATCGTGGTGAACAAGCGTGATTTTGACACGTACTTCCCTAACGAAGCGTTGCAGATGATCATTCGTCAGCCGCTTCGTTTGACGGAGACTACCGAGAAATTTGACATTCTCGTCAATGTCGATGGCGGCGGCACGACCGGACAGGCCGGTGCAGTTCGTCACGGCATCACACGTGCCTTGATGGAATTTAACGCTGACCTCCGTCCTGCTCTCAAGAAAGCAGGATTCGTCACACGCGATCCGCGTCAGAAAGAACGTAAAAAATACGGGCAGAAAGGTGCTCGTGCGAGATTCCAGTTCTCGAAACGTTAAGAACAATGATTTTCGATCTTGGGCCTTTGATCTTTGATTTTTCAAAGATCGAAAATCCAAGTTCAAAGATCAAATCCATTGCGACGGAAATTTGGTTATCAACATCCGCCGCGAGTACATAAACCAGGAGAATAAAGTTTTGGCTACAGTTACGATGAAAGAGCTCCTCGAAGCAGGGGTTCATTTTGGTCACCAGGTTCGCCGTTGGAATCCGAAGATGAAGGAATACATCTTTGGAGAGCGCAACGGCAT
>JANPDK010000116.1:0-2082 GCA_031431415.1 Acidobacteriota bacterium
GTAGAGTTTCATATATCATCATTCTCTACCCTCGCCGCCCGCTTAGCGGACATATCACCTGCTATCTCAACCGGACATATGATGTGCTACCTACATAGCGATTGCGCGTTTTTTCGTTTGGGTATATACTTCGCGGAAATAGGACAATTCGACACCGATGACTCCCACCATTCATAGGAGGAATTTTGCGATGTTTCTGCTCAGGGTTAAGGTTGGTTTTGCTGTTTTGACCGTTCTCGTTTGCATCGGTTTTGCTTCCGACGATCACGTAAATCTTGCGGGTGCCGCCGTTCCACAAGCGACTCCGGGAAAGGGATTGACCGACTATCGCGGGTTGTCTATCGGATTAACCGCCGACGCCGTCCGAACTAAGCTCGGCAATCCGAAAGATAAGTCCGACGCTATGGATCTATACATGTTCGGAGACACGGAGTCTGCACAATTCTACTATGATGCGTCAAAGTCCGTGACTGCGATCATGATTACCTATTCAGGCGATTTGAAGAACGCACCGACGCCAAGGGACGTACTCGGCGAGGACGTTGAGCCCAAGCCCGACGGCGGCATCTTTAAAATGGTGCGTTTCCCTAAAGCCGGGTTTTGGATCTCTTACAATCGTACTGCCGCTCCTGACGCGATCGTAAATATCGCATTTCAGAAGATGTAAATCCGCATTTGTCCCAGCCATCGCTCCCACGCCCGGCCCGTTTGTCTCCAAAGCCGTTATCTAATAGAATCTCATAAAGTTATGCCCCGTTAGGTACGCTTTGGCGCGACAAATTATGACCACGATAGGTATTCCAAAAGAGATACATCCGGGCGAAAAGCGCGTTGCCGCGATTCCGCAAACTATTCTAAAACTCAAAAAGCTGGGATTTGACGTCGTCATCGAATCTCACGCGGGCCACGGCATCAACTGCATCGACAGCGAGTACCGCGAGGCCGGTGCGACCGTAATTGAGGGCACCAAAGAGCTTTGGTCCGCATCGAACGTGATAATGAAGGTCCGTCCGCCGGAGGAGAACAAAGAACTCGGAGTTCACGAGGCCGACCTTTTGAACGAAGGTGCGACGCTCGTCGGCTTCATCTGGCCGGCTCAGAATAAGGAAATGCTCGACCGTCTTGCCAAGCGCAAGGCCACGGTCTTCGGTATGGACTGCGTTCCGCGTATCACGCGTGCTCAGAAGATGGACACGCTCTCGGCGATGGCAAATATCGCGGGTTATCGAGCGATCATCGAGGCCGCGAACCACTTTCCGCGATTTTTCACAGGACAGATCACTGCGGCAGGCAAGATCGATCCAGCAAAGGTTTTGATTATCGGTGCCGGTGTCGCCGGGCTTTCAGCGATCGGGGCGGCGAAAGGTTTGGGAGCGATCGTTCGGGCATTTGACCCGCGCAGCGCGACAAAGGATCAGGTTGCTTCGATGGGAGCGGAGTTTCTCGAACTCGACGTCAAAGAGGAGGGCGAAGGCAAAGGCGGCTACGCCAAGCAGATGTCGGATGATTTTCTCAAAGCGGAGATGGCACTGTTCGCCGCTCAGGCGATGCAGGTCGATATCATCGTTACGACTGCCCTGATCCCGGGCAAACCTGCTCCAAAACTGATCACGCAGGGAATGGTAGAATCGATGAAACCCGGCTCCGTCATCGTCGACCTAGCCGCCGAACAAGGCGGCAACTGCGTCCTCACCGAACCCGGAACCGTCGTCAAACACAAAGGCGTCTCGATCATCGGCTACACCGACCTGCCATCCAGAATGGCGTCGATGTCGTCACAATTGTACGGAGCGTGTATCGTTGCGTTGCTCGCCGATCTCGCGAAGGCCTCACCGAATGCGGCCACCGAGTCAGAACCGGGAGCGATAGCGACTGGGTCTTCCGATGCGGCTATTCACATCAATCTAGAAGACGAAGTCGTAAGAGGAGCCATCGTTCTTCACCAAGGTAAAATGATGTGGCCGCCGCCGGTGGTTGCCGTGACCGCGGCACCGCCACCTGAACCCGGAGTTCCGACAAAAAGCAGTGCTGCGGTCGCCGCCGCAAGCACCAAAAAATCCGGCGGCCACGGCCATGACGAAG